>DATKYL010000477.1:0-2682 GCA_035528515.1 Acidobacteriota bacterium
GGGGACCGGCGGCATCTGCGCCATACGCCGAGGTCATCAATGAAGCCATCAGGCATCCACCTCAGCGGTCTTGAGGGCATTTAGTATCAGAGGACCGGTGCGATAAACCGAACCGGCGCCGATGGTCATGACGAGATCGCCGCTCTGCGCCCACGAGGCCGCGAGCGCGGGGATTGCCTCGAGAGAATCCGCGACTTGACAACCCAGTGCGGGAACAGTGTCACCGAGGGCGTCGGCAATCAGGTTCGAAGTGACGCCGGGGATCGGTTTCTCACGCGCGGGGTAAATCGGCGCTAAGATGATTCCATCGGCCTTCGCCAACGCCCGTGCGAATTCGCGGTAGAAACGCTGAGTGCGCGAGAACAGATGCGGCTGGAAGACCGCGATCAGGCGCCCTTTGCCACCGAGCCAGCCGCGGCCGGCGCTCAGAGCGGCCGCCACCTCGGTCGGGTGGTGGGCGTAGTCATCGACAACAGTCACATCGCCGCAATCGCCCTTGATTTCGAACCGCCGGGCAACGGTGCTGAACGACGCGAGCGCCTCAGTAATGACCGCAAAGGGTACGTCGAGTTCGAGGGCGACGGCGCAGGCAGCCAGAGCATTCTCGACGTTGTGGCGCCCGGGCAGTGGCACCGTAACGGCGCCCAACACCTCGCTGTCACAGACCAGATCGAAGCGGCTGCAACGCGGCGAGACGACGACGTTGCGGGCCGCAATGTCGGCGGTCCCCTCGACGGAGAAGGTGCGATGACGGCGGCCGATACGCGGGGTCAGGGCGGCCAGCGCCGGGGATTCCGCGTTGGTCATGACCGTACCGTAGAAAGGCACCCGGTGGAAGAAGGAGACGAAGTTATCCTGCAAGTCTTCCAGGTCGGCATAGCAGTCCATGTGATCTTCTTCAAGATTGGTAGCAATGGCGATCGTCGGATGCAGCCACAGAAACGAACGGTCGTACTCGTCGGCTTCGGCGATGAGATATTCGCTTTCGCCGAGGCGCGCGTTGGCGTCGAGGTGCACGAGGCGTCCGCCGACGATCACGGTCGGGTCCATTTCCGCGCCGGTCAGGATGTGACCGATCATCGAGGTGGTGGTGGTCTTGCCGTGGGTGCCGGCAACGCCGACGGAGAACTTCAGGCGCATCAATTCACCGAGCATCTCCGCGCGGCGGATCACCGGGATGCCCGCCGAACGCGCCGCCTGGACCTCGACATTGTCCTCGGTGACCGCCGAGGAGATCACGACCACGTCGGCACCGCTCACATTTCCCGCCTCGTGGCCGATGGCGAGCCGGATGCCGAGAGACGCCAGATGATCGGTGGCTTCGGAGGCCGCCAGATCGGAGCCGGTGATGACGTAGCCGTTCGCCTTCAGGATCTCAGCGATCCCCGACATCCCGGCTCCGCCGATGCCGACGAAGTGCAACGATTTAATCCTGCGGCTCCACATAGTCATTCTCTCACCCGGTTCGTCAGCGCTGTTCTCCCAAAACAATGATCCGATCGGCGATGCGACCGGCGGCTTCGGGCCGTGCGAAATTGCGGCTGGCTTTCCCCATATGACGAAGGGTTGCCGGGTCATTCAAGAGCGCGAGCGCCTCCTGCAACAATGACACGTTGTCGAGATCGGCGTCGGCGATGACCTCGGCGCCGCCGGCGTCGGCGAGCGACCGCGCGTTTTGTGTCTGGTGGTCGGCGGCGGCAAACGGGTACGGCACCAGGATAGCGGGCTTACCGGCGGCGGCGATCTCGGAAACGGTCAGGGCACCGGCGCGGGCAATGACCAGGTCGGCGGCCACCATCGCGTCGGTCATGTGATCGGTAAACGCGAAGTGATTGACGTTCCATCCCGCCGCAGCGGGGCCCGACCAGTCGGTTCCCTGCCGGCCGGTCTGCCAGAGAATCGTCACGGCAACGCCGCTGTCGGGCTCGGCCAGACCGCGGGCGATGTTGTTGTTAATCGAACGCGCCCCCGAGGAACCGCCGGTGATCAGCAGCACGATTGCGTCATCGGCAATCCCCCACTGTTTGCGGGCGGCCGCGCGATTGCAGGTGGTCAGATTGGGATCGACCGGATTGCCGGCCTGTTCGATGTTGTCCTGACGACGGATCAGGCGTGCGGTCTGGGGAAAAGCGGTGAAGACGGTCTGGGCATTGGCCGCCAGCCAGCGTGTCACCAGGCCGGGGTAGCTGTTCTGCTCCTGCAGGACATAGCGGATGCCGGACTTGGCGCAGGCGCGAATCGGGAAATACGAGGCGTAGCCGCCGCAGCCGACCGCCACGTCGGGAGCAAAATCGCGTACGAGCGCACCGGCCCGCGTCCGTGCGCGCAGGTTACCGAAGATCGCAGGAATATTGCGCCACAACTGCCGGCGCGAGAAACCGCGGGCCGGCAAACCGACGTAGCGGTAACCGCGCGGCGCGATGACGCGTTCTTCAAACCCTCTATCGGACCCCACGAACAGCATCTCGGTATCGGGGCGCCTCCGGACGATCGCCTCGGCAATCCGCAACGCCGGAATCACATGTCCTCCGGTTCCGCCGGCGGCCAGAAGCACCCGCATATCATTTCCACCCGCCTGCGGATTGATGACGGGAGACATTCAAGACAATGCCCCAACCGGCGGCCGTGGTCAAAAGCGACGACCCGCCATAACTGACAAACGGAAGCGGCAGTCCCGTCGCG
>DATKYL010000478.1:0-4670 GCA_035528515.1 Acidobacteriota bacterium
TCCCGCTGCCTCCGGAGCAGGTTCGCCGGTGGCCGAGGTCGCCAGGTCCCAGTTCGCATCGGTGATCGCTGAGGTGGAATAGCGTATATCGTACGTCATCGCGGTCCCGGTCGTACCGTCATCCCCCGGCGCCGTCCACGACAGCGTAGCCGATGTGCCGCTGACCGCGTCGATGGCCAGATCGGTAATCGCCGCCGGAGCCACCAGATCAGCCGACTCAGTATTCGGGACATTGGACAGCGACGACCAGTTATCCGCCTCGTCGGCAGTCTTGATCGCAAAGTAAGAGACGTCGTCAACCGCTGAAACGGATGCCTCAATCGTCGTCCGCGCTCGGGAGGCGGGGAGAGTAACTTCCATGGTCTGAGTCGTGCCGGCCGCCTGCGGGGCGGGTTCGCCGTCGACCGCGGTTGCGCTATCCCAGTCGGCTTCGGCAATTGCCGAAGTGGCATAACGGATGTCGTACGTCGTTGCGGTGCCGGTGGTGCCGTCGTCGCCGGGAGCGGTCCACGATAGGGTGACCGATGTGCCGCTGATCTCGGTCACGGTCAGATTGGTGATCGCCGCCGGCGGCGTGCTGTCTTTGGTCCCAGTGGTATCGTCGTCGCCGCAGGACAGAGCAAAGACCGCGACGGCCGTGATCGCGAGTGGCAGTACTCTCAGCTTCACGAAGACTTCCCTTTGAAACTGCGTAGCTTTCGGGTTCGACATGACGGCGCGCACAACAGCGCCCGTTTCAGGGACCGCGGGTCGCAAGAAAGAGGCGTGGGCCGATGGGGACAAGTCAAAAGGGACACGCCGGAGACGACGTATCAGACGGTTCGCGAGCAGGATCTTTGCAGCCCGTGCCTTTATGGTGCACACGGAGCACAGAACTCCGCCGCCGCGTCTTTGCCCCGAAACGCCACGTTCACGAACCGAACCACGTCGAGGACATTGGTCACGCCGTCACAGGAGACATCGGTCGAGGGATAGGGACAGCTCGGATTGACCGTAGCAGCCGCGCCCCGGAAAGCGACGTTGACCGCATCCACCACGTCGATCACATCGCACACCCCATCACAACCGACGTCACCGTGGCAGGGACAAAGACAGAGTGGCGTGTCACCGGTCACCGCGAATGCGAACGACGCGTACTCGGTTTCGGGATCGCGGAGCGACTCGTGGTGTTCCCGGACATCCACGGTGTACGACCCCGCGGGCAGGGTGCCCAGTGTGTCGGTGAGCGCGTACTCGACGATGATCAGGATGCACGCCCAACCCGGCTGCCAGGCGTCGCCGGCATCAATGTCGACCGTGATGGTCGAACCATCTCGCGTAACGAGATGCGACGTCACACCCCAGCACCCGTCGGAGAAGATCCCCTCAACATGAAGAACGACCGTATCCTCGGGTGTCGGTTGAGGAGGTTCGACCCAGACGCCGGTAATCCGCGCCTGAGCTGGAAGAGAGAAGGTCAGGAGGGCGCAAATGCCCGCCACAAACACCGTGAACCATAACCGCCGCATGGATCACCTCCCGGTCGGTTAAGCGCGCATGACTGCCCCTGGATCGCAAGGAACGATCCATCCGGCAGCACGTCAAGGGGTTTGGACAGCGCGAGATCCCGTCGGGCAGCCTGAGCCCCGATCCGGCCCTGTCGTTCTCGGAGCAAATGTGCCCGATTGAGTATTCCTGTCTGGATCGCATAGGCGGCGCCGGGTCGGGCCCGTCAGGGGGGCCGCGATGGTCGAGACGGCTTTGGCCGCCGGGTGGCCGTCCGGTGGTCGGGACCCGCGACGGGTCTCGGTGGCCCGGGGCGGCAGCCGAATCGACAGACAGGTATTGACAATGTCGCCGCTCCCGCCGATAATAGCCAACGTGGTTTGGAAGCGTAGGTTGAGACAGTAGACTTTTCGAGGAACCACTGCACGGTAGGATCTTCCCGGAGAATTCCAAGAAAAGATCGACTTGCTTCAGCGGCCATCATGGCCAACGGACGTGAGGTGCCGGAACGCCTCACAGCAGCAGAGGAAGTGTTTGATGACAGAGGGGACCGTAAAGTGGTTCAACGACAGTAAGGGGTTTGGATTCATCGAGCGTCCCGACGGCGACGATGTTTTCGTTCACCACACCGCGATCGAGGGTGAGGGACACAAGACCCTTCAAGAGGGCGATGCCGTGCAGTTTGACGTCGTCCAGGGCCCGAAAGGCCCACAGGCCGCCAACGTACGCAAAATCTGATCCGAGCATCTTCGCATCAGCGACCCCCGGGCAGCCTGTGCCGCCCGGGGGTTTTCTTTGCGCGGTTTCTATCCTCACGGCCGCGGTCTGGCAGTTCCCGCCCCAACCGCGTCCCGACCCGGACGACCCCGTCCTCCCCGAACGAAACAAGCCCGATTCGCCATTGACGGGTGAAAGCCAGCTGTCAGCCTGGCGGCGACAAGGGCGCGAAGCCCTTATCGCCCTGTCCAACAGGCGGTTACGCACGCGGTCGATGGGCGTGCGCTGCAGTGGAATTCTGAGGTAATCGCATCCTGTAGCTCGCTTTTGGAGTTCTCTGATGCCAGTCGGAGGTTATCCTGCCTCTGCTGAGATAGGAGACTCTCATGACGGAGGGAAAGAAACGCTCGCCGGAGGAACCGCCGGCGTTGACCGGCAGTTCGGAAGTTGTGACTACGGACTCGTAGAGTAGGTCAACCGACCGTCCGAAGCGGACAGGTCTGTTTTCGTATTGACGAACAAGCCCGATGCCGTGAGCCTGCCGGCAACAATGGGAGATGTTGTCCCAAGGAGGGGATGATGGAAAGTTCCGGTGTCAACTACCTGGCAATCCTGGTCGCGGGCGTCGCCGCTTGGATCCTCGGCGCGATCTGGTATGCCGCGCCGGTCTTCGGCAACACCTGGATGCAGGGAATCGGCAAGACCAAAGAACAGGTCGAAAAAGACTACTCGTTCATGAAAATGGTCTGGGCGCTCATCGGTTATCTGGTGGCGGGGTACGGCATCGCCCGGCTCTTGAGCTTCACACTGGGCGACTCGTTGTTCGACGGGGTGATGATCGGCCTCTTGGGAGCGGTCTGTCTCGTCGCCGCGCCGATAGCGGTTAACGAGATCATGGAGCACCGGCCGCCGAAACTGTACTTCATCAACGCCTTCTACATCATCATCACGTTCGCGGTCATGGGCGCCATCATCGGCGCGTGGCGTTAGCGCGCCGAGGCCTGACGACCCGATATCGCGACCCCCGTCCTGTCTGGCAGAGGGGCGGGGGTTCTGCCGGGGTCGCATCAGGCGCCGAGTGCCGTGGCCGCCCGCTCATAATCCTCGGGCTTGACCCACAAGACATACCCGAAACTGCCGCGCCCGTCGCCAACCCCGTTGGCGGCGTAGGCGTTGATCCCCACCTGCCCCAATTGATGGTGCAGTTCCACGACCGCACCGGCCCGATCCGGACCCTGCACCAGGAAGGCGCGTTTGGGACCGACCAGATCGGCGACGGCGTCTCCCAACGTCTGACGGAACGCAGTCGCATCCTCCGGGAAGAAATCCAGTTGGGTCTTGCCGACGCCGACCGGAAACGCGGTGAACGCGACCAGATTGACGTTGGCGTTTTTCAGCGCGGCGAAGATCCGTGCCCCCTCACCGGGACGGTCTTCGACAATGATGTAGTAGTACTCAACGCGACGAATCGTGACAGCCATCTCCGGCCTCCTCTACGATCACCATTCGTTACACTTCTGATCTCAGGATACGGGTTTGACTCCACGGGCGATATAGAGATCGCCCGAAAAACAGGTCGAATACTCTCCAGCGTTGAGCTGCTGCTTCAGGGCTCCAAGACTGGCCTCCGCGATCTTGAGGTAGCGCCCATACTCGGCGGGATCGCCCCCGCCCGCCAGGAACTCCTCGCGCTCCCGTTCGAACCAGATACGACGGCGCTCGTCGTCCAACCACTGCTTTTTCAGCCTGACCAGCGTGAGTTGCTGGCGTTCGTCATCGTAGGGCGGAGCCAGAAAACCCACGCGTTCATTAAGCCTGACCCCAATCCCGGAGAGACCGGCCTGATGCATCAGGCCCGGAACCTTCGCGCCCGTGCGTTTGTCTCCACGACCAAGTCTGATCCGCCCCTGATTGCTGAGCATGTAGACCTTGGCAACGAGAAGCTCCTCATCAATCGTGAGTTCGGGCAGCGAGCATTCGTAGCGGGGCATCAGGGACGACAGGTTATCGGGCTCGTGGCACACTACCAGCCCGCCGGGCTTGACCACCCGCGCCATCTCCTTCAGGGCGTCGGCGGGGTTCTCCAAATGTATCAGGAGCGTCTGGCACATCACCCGGTCGGCGAAATCGTCGGGCAAGGGGAGATGATACGCGTCACTGACCGCGAAGCAGGCTCGCCCCCCGGTGCTCCATTCCGTTGCGGATGCTCGCGCGTCGCGGATGAGGGCAGGGGAGACGTCGATGCCGATGTAGCGGCCGCCGGTACCGACGTACGGCCAATAGGTGTATCCGAGGTAACCCAGACCGCAACCCACGTCGACGGTGGTCATCCCGGGCTGCAGATCGAGCCACAATGCCGTGCGCTCCAGCGCCCCCTCAATCCACATCGCCTCGCGCTGGTAGATGAGCATCTCGCGCCAGCACGGGGTGGCCCAATCGATCTGACCGGTATCGCTACGGCGCCCCAT
>DATKYL010000479.1:0-4777 GCA_035528515.1 Acidobacteriota bacterium
CTCTTCGGCCTGGTCGAGGAAACTCTTTCCTGCCGTCGCCTTGGCCAGGAGGAGATAGACCGATTTCGCGTTGCTGTTACCGAGATCGGGCGTTTCCGCCAGACCCGTCAACAGCTCGATGGCCTCAGCGAAGAGGCCCTCGTTGTACAGTTTCTGCGCCTGCGTGAGCGACTCAGGGACCTCACCCCAGGCCGCAGCGGTCATCCCCGCTGTGAGTACGCCCGCCAACAGCCAGGCAAGACCTGATTTGCGTCCGCCTCTTTTCATCGGCTTACCCTCCGTGATCTCACGAGCCGTTTCTCAGTAATCCCGCATCATCATTATACGCCGCCCGTCCCCCCGCCAACACAGAAATCGGGCCGATTCGCTTGGGAGCACCCCTTCCCCGTTTCCACGGCAGATGCCGTCATTCCGGGATCATCTCGATCTCCACCCGGGTTCGTTCGCTGGCCTGAACATGGACGATTCGGGGACCGCCCTGCATCCGGAAGCCTTCACGAACGAGCGTCACTTCATGTGGCCCGGCGGCCACGTCGCGCACCTCGTACGGCGTGCCATTACCGGTGGCCGTGCCGTCGATCCAGATGTCCGCGTAGCCCGCCGCGCCGCTGAATTTCGCCGAAATGTTCAGCCTGCCGAGTCCTGCCTCCGTGAATAGATGTTTCTCCGCGATCCCGGATTGTCCCACCGTAACCGTATCCGTCCAGTGGTTTTGGCCGATCTGCCAGCGTACGGCGTGACGTCCGGGCCCCAGATTGACCTGAACCGGTAACGGATCGTGATGCTCCGTTCCGTCGATCCAGATGCGCTCAACCGTGACGCGCGCCGAGAAGGGGAGAATATCGACCACAAAGTTGTGCGTCGTCTCCATAGGTGGTGTCTCGACCGGCGTCTCGACGTGTGTCTCGACCTCCCTCACCGTGTTCTCCGGCGGGCTCTCCTCCACCTGTTCCGGGGCCGTCGCGTAGAGCGGAACGTGGAGGCCGACATCCCCGGATTCGGGGATCTCCCTCTCCGCGCGTCCTTCAAACAGCAACTTCTCTTCTGGGTCGTATCCTTCGAGCGTGAAGGCGGCCCAAGGTGCCGGGGCGATCGTCAACTCGTGCCTGATCGACCCGTTGACCGCTCGAATCGTATCCGTAGAAACACCGATATCGGGGTGGTTGGTTGTGAGGAGGATCACGGCAATGCGGTCGGAGTCAACCTCCGTTGGGACCTGCGCCGTCACCGTCATCGTTGCCGGCTCGGGCAGTGGAGGCGGCGCTTCCCGCAGGCCAAACCACCACACGGCGACCAGGGCGGCGATCGCCAGTCCTCCAACGACAATCCACGGTGCGCGCCGCCATTTCGCCTCGGGAACGGGAGGCGGGGGAGCCGCAACTCGTTGTGGTTCCGCGGGCCTCGGTGGTGTGTCCTGACTTACGGGCGGAACCCAGGCGGGCGGGCGGTCGGCTGGTGTCGAGACGTGTGGTATGGGCCGAGCGGGCTGCGCGGCCCGCGGCGGTGGCAAGGGCGCGTCCACGCGTGTCTCTTCTTCGTCGAACTGCGAGGGCGCGAGAATTGATGCGCTCAGTGCCTCACCGAAGGCCGCTGCCGAAGCGAATCGGTCCTCCGGTTTCTTCGCCAGCGCCTTGAGGATGACCGCATCGAGTTGCGCCGGGACACGGGGGTTGATGCTCGACGGTTTAGGCGGTGTTTCTTCGAGATGCAGCGTCATCATCTCGTATTCGGTTTCGGCGGTGAAGGGCCGTCGACCCGTGGCAAGTTCGAAGATCGTCACTCCGAGCTGATAGATGTCGGTCCGGGCGTCGACGGGCTCACCCCGGATTTGCTCGGGCGCCATAAAAGGCAGGGAGCCGGTGGCGACGCCGGTGCGCGTGCGGGCCGAGACCCCGAGAATCTTGGCAATCCCGAAGTCGGTGACTTTGACGATGTTCGCCGCCGT
The DNA here is from genome assembly GCA_035528515.1 of Acidobacteriota bacterium. Classification (GTDB taxonomy): domain Bacteria; phylum Zixibacteria; class MSB-5A5; order WJJR01; family WJJR01; genus DATKYL01. Next base: position 1,946 of record DATKYL010000479.1, read on the forward strand.
GACGAGGATGTTCGAGGGTTTGATGTCACGATGAATGACGTTCTTCCCGTGGGCATAGTCGATAGCGCGGCAGATCTGAGAATTGAGATCCACCAGCAGGGGGAGAGGAAGAAGCCCTTCAGCCCGTGCTTTTTCGCTGAGGTCGAGACCCTCAACGTATTCCATGACGATGAAGTGCTGATCTTCAGCGACAATGTAATGGAGGAGACGGGCGATATTCGGGTGATCGAGGTGGGCCAGCGTTTTTGCTTCTTCCTGGAGCTTTTCGAGCAGTTCCGGTTGGGCCGTCAACTCGGCCCGCAAGGTCTTGAGGCCGACCTGGCGATCCAGCCGCAAATCGACGGCCCTATAGAACATCCCCATGCCGCCCTCACCGCGCTTCTCCAGGATGCGGTATTCGCCGATGGTTCTGCCGATCACGCCCGGTCTCTCCGCTCGCCTTCAACCTCGCGCCGCCCGCCGACTGGAGGGTGGCGCGGCGTCCACGCTGTGATTCTGATCGGGCAGCCCGGGGTAACGCCCGACTCCGAACTACTGTTCGGCGCGGGCAACGCCGGATAGCCTCGACAACCTATCGTGCGTTCCGGCCGCGGTGTCAACATCGGAATCGCCGTGTGCGGCTGGGAACGGTCCATCCGCCCGGTGGAGGTGGGGCGCTGATGTCCGAATGGTCTTGACAACCCATCCTACCGGGGGGGAGATTACATCAAATGGGCGGGCGTTGGATAAAACGGCAGGAACCGCGAGCCCTTTCGGCTCTGGTAGTTGCTGCGCTTGTTGCCGCGGGTTGCGGTCTCTCGGATCGTTCGACCGCCCCGGCCGCCCCGGCGGCGCTCAGACTTGCCCTGAGCTTTGGGGAAGAGGGGGCCGCGACCTCGATCGACAGCGTGGACCTCGTGATCCGCCATCCCGAAGGCGACTCCACCGTTGAGGTCCTGCGCCTGGACAAGGGCACTGTCCGGGACACCGTGTTTATCGAGCCCGGCGATTCGCTGACCTTCGTGCTCCGTGCCTTTGGCGCCGACGGCAGGCTTTTATACATCGGCAGCGCGGGTCCGATGAACGTGCCGAGCGGGGCGCCGGTGCGGGTGGAGATTCTGCTCGAGCCGGCGATCCTGATGCTGCGGCCGGGGCCGATGTATCAGGAATCCCGCCTTGGCTCCAGCGGAACCGTGACGGTGTACGTCGACGTCCACAAGGTCGATTCGCTTTTCGGCGCGTCGTTCCGTCTCACCTGGGATCCCTCGATTCTTCAGCTGCGCAACGCGGTCGAAGGGGACTTTTTGCAGAATAGTGAGGCGGAGATCCCCACCATCTTCTTCGTCGAGACGAACAATGAACTCGGCTTTGCCGCGTGCGGAGTGACGCGGGGAGGCAGTCCCAACGTCTTCATTCCCGGCGTGAGTGGCTCCGGATGCCTGGCGACGTTCCAGTTTGACAAAGTCGGCGTCGGGCTCAGTCCAATACAGTTCGCGACGGAACAGCGCGTCGGTCCCCGTCTGACGAAACCTGACGGGGGTTTTGTCGACGGGTTCGAGGGCCTCTTTCTTGAGTCGGCCACCGTCCGAGTGGTCGACGGGGGCCGCGGGCATTAGTGGGGCGTCTTCGGTCACGTCTTCATCTTCCGGTTGTCGTAGTGATGTTTAGAACCATGGATATAGGAAGAATTCGCGCTGTGGCCCTCGTGCTGACGGTAGGCCTCTGCCTGCCGGTACCGTCCGCGTATGCCGTCAACACCGTGGTCGTGCAGTCAAAATCGGTGTCGCCGGGGGCCACCGGTGTCTCGGTCGGCGTCCTCGTGTCCAACGACGTTGCCCTTGATTTGGTCGCCGTACCCCTTGAGATTCGCACGATTATTGGCGGTGCCTTTGTCTCAGGCACGTTCACTCTCGCTCCCCAGGGGCGCATTGAAGTCGGTGTACTGGATAACAGAATCCTCTACTACTACGCCGACCCCGATGTGAGCAATTCCTGCAGCGGCCCCCTCTCGTCGACATGGAGCAGCGGCAGCAGTTCACCACAGGCCAACGGCAGTCCGGACGCGGTTCTGTGGATCGGCATCCGGATGTCTGGCGCAAGTCTGCCCCCGGGCTTCGACGCCGGTGTCCCCTCGCTGAACTTCACACTTGATATCGATACGGTGCCGGGCAGTTTCGAAATCGACACCATGTGTGTCGCTCCGGCGCTTCAGCATCTCCAATTCGTCAACGATGTCGGGACAGACATTCCCGTTGCCTTCACCAAAGGTGTGATTACGGTCGAAGCAGTGGGAAATATGTGTCCCATCGGCGTTACGCCCACCATTGATCCGGTCGAGGTGGAAGTCGGCGACGTCGCTGTAAATCAAATCACCGCGATCGATCTGGAGGGAGACCCGATCGAGTACTTCCTCGTTTCGGGGCCCGGTGTGGTCGGTCAGACGACTGGCGAGTGGATGTGGATCCCCGACTGCTCTGAAGGCGCGTATGTTGTCGAGATCGAGGCGACAGATCGGGGCGCTGGCGGCTGCCCAGACGCCATAGCATCTTTTGACGTGATTGTCGATGTGCCGCCGCTGGATACCGACTGCGGCGGAGGCGTTACCGTTCCTTGGGGGCAGACCGCGACGCAGGAGATCTTCGCTTTCGGCGGGTGCCCGCCGTATTGGTTTTTTCAGCTCTCCGGGCCAGGGGTGATTGATCCTAATTCGGGAGTGTGGATGTTCCCGACCACGTGCTCCAACGCGGGGCATACGTACATGGTTGAAGTGGAGGTGTATGACTATCATGAGCGGAACTCCGTCTGCACGCTCTTCGTGGAGGTGACTAACAGTCCGCTCGAATGCTCTCCCGT
>DATKYL010000480.1:0-5095 GCA_035528515.1 Acidobacteriota bacterium
TTATGAGTGCCGAAGAAACCATCCGTGACAACGTGCAGCGGTTCATCGAAGCGCTGCAAACTCAGCTCGCCCAGATCGGCCGACCGCCGGAGTCGGTAACGGTGGTGGCGGTATCGAAGACGATGACCGCCCGGACCATCAATGCCGCCGCCCGGGCGGGACTCACCAACTTCGGCGAGAACCGCCTGCAGGAAGCGCAGGAGAAGATCCGCAACGTCACCCACGCGCAGCTACTGAGCTGGCATTTCGTCGGCCACCTGCAGACGAACAAGGCCAAGGACGCGGTCGCGCTCTTCGATCTGATCCAGTCGGTCGATCGTCTCGAACTCGCCGAAGTCCTCGATCAGCGCGCCCGCGCGATCGACAGGCGGCAGGATGTCCTGATCCAGGTCAATACCACCGCCGAGCCCCAGAAATCGGGCTGCCGGCCCGATCAGGTCGATCACCTGGTCAGCCGCGTTGCCGGACTCGCCAATCTGCGGGTCATGGGTCTGATGACGATCGGGCCGATGACCCGGGATGAGACGGCCATCGCCCAATCCTTCAAGATACTGCGCCGCACATTCGAGAGGGCGTCGACAAGCGATCTGCGCGGCGGCGAGATGCGCCACTGCTCGATGGGGATGACCGACGACTGGCAGATCGCGCTCGCGGAGGGCTCCAACATGCTCCGCATCGGCCGCGCCATCTTCGGCGAACACCACTGACCCACTGATCGCCCAAACAATGTGGCACAGCCGCCCTCGGCTGTACAGCGCCCCCCCGCAGGAATGTGACACAGCCGCCCTCGGCTGTGCTCCAACGCTCGACAGGCTACCGGCTCCGGCACGACCGGGGGCCCGGTGCCACGGGCCCCCGCGAGAGCGGGATCTTCGACTTTAGGCTCGTGTGTGGCAGTGGAATATCGAATCGCACCTCTTGGTGTGGGCGAGGGGCACGGGTCTGAAAACCCGTGGCACCTGAAATTGTGGCACAGCCGCCCTCGGCTGTGAACTCGCTTCAGCGAGTCGTGCCTTCAAGTGCAGCCGAGGGCGGCTGCACCACATCTTACATCATGATCCCATAATTCCGGTATCCCCTTGAATCGTCGCTCCCCACACCCCATATTCGCCGCATGTCGATAACGACACAGGCAAACGGAGATACCAATGACTGATGGGAAAATGAGAATCGACGAGGCCACCGCCTCGATACGGAAACAAACCAACGCGCAACCCACGATCGGCATCATCCTCGGCACCGGACTCGGCCAACTCGGCCGCGGGATCGCGGTCGACACCGCGGTTGGCTACGAAAACATCATGCATTTCCCCCGTTCGACCGTCGAATCGCACGCCGGACGGCTTCTGTTCGGGCAGCTCGGCGGCAAATCGGTGGTGGCGATGCAGGGACGCTTCCATTACTACGAGGGGTACTCGTACCAGGAGATCACGTTGCCGGTGCGCGTCATGCACCAGCTCGGCGTCAAGGTCCTGATCGTCTCCAACGCCTGCGGCGGGATGAATCCGCAATTCGTGGCGGGCGACATCATGGCGATCACCGATCACATCAACCTACAAACCGGCAATCCGTTGATCGGTCCCAACCTCGATGATTTCGGCCCCCGTTTCCCCGACATGTACCAGTGCTACGACCCCGAACTCCTGAGACTCGCGCAGGAGGCGGCGCTCGATCTGAAGATCCCGTTGAAGAAGGGCGTCTATGTCGGGGTCACCGGCCCGAACCTGGAGACCGCCGCCGAGTATCGCTTTCTGCGGACAATCGGCGCCGATGTGGTGGGAATGTCAACCGTCCCCGAGGTCCTGGTCGCGCGTCATCAGGGCACTCGTGTCGCGGGATTTTCAATTGTCACCGACATGGGTCTCCCCGACAACCTCCACCCGATGGACCATCACACAATCGTCGGCGTCGCCAACAAAGCCGAGCCGATCCTGTCAAACTTGATTGGGGAGTTGGTGAAGCGGGTCTAGTCACGTTCTACGGAGCCTCGCCCGCCCTTCGAAGACCCCGCCGAGCGGGGCGGGTGACGCCTCAGCCATTGCGCTTGAGACTCTCGAGGTTCTTGCGGGCTGTCATTGTGCTGGGGTGATCGTCGCCCAGAAAGTTCCGGAAGATCGCCAACGCCCGCTCGAGATGCCGTTTCGCGCCTGAGAAATCGCCTTGAGCGACAAGTACAGCAGCCAAGTTGGAAGCATCGACTGCAACTTCGGGGTGATCCAGTCCGTACACTTTCTCGTCAATCGCTAATCCTCGCTCGACACACTCCTTCGCTCCCGCAAGATCACCCGATCTCCGGAGCACCTCGCCCACGTTGATGACGACGGCTGCCAACATGGGATGATCCGGCCCCTGCGCCTTCTCAATAATCACCAACGCCCGGTCGAGGCACTCCTTTGCACCCGGAAGATCATCCAAAGCCAGCAGCGCGAGACCAAGGTTGTTCACGTCCCTCCCAACGTCAGGGTGATCAGGCCCGTACGCCTTCTCGTCAATTGCCAAGGCCCGCTTGCAATGCAGCATCGCATCCGCAGGATCACCGAAGTCACGGAGCACTTCGCCCATGTTGTTGATAGCCGTCGCGACGTCTGGATGATCCGGCCCATAAGCCTTCTCGACAAACACCACGGCGCGCCTGAGTGAATCCTTCGCGCGCTCAAGCTCAGCACGCCCTTTGAGATACAATGCGGCTTGATTCAACAGACGCCCGGCTGCACCAAGCGCCGCTGCCTCAGCGGGGTGATGATCAGTAAGGGTTGTCGCATGGGGAAGCAGACGTGCGCATTGCGGCCAGAATCGCACGTCGCCACTCTTCTGCGGGAATGCCAGGTTCACAATCATGAGCGCCGCGCCCAGCCATTTCTCCTGCTCATCCTCCAGCAGCCGGTCCCGCGTCACCGCCTGTACCAACCGGTGGAGCGAGAGCGCACCGTCGCCCTTCTCGACAAGGGAGTAGCGGTGCAGAGCAGCGACGGCGTCGTCAAACGCCAAGGCGTCCTTCACAGTGGTGGCCAGAGGTTCGGGGAGGCGTTCGGCGCCCTCGGCGATCATGTCACACGGGATGTCGTCAGGTGCGAGGAAGGCACACAGATACAGCAATTGAGCGGCGGCTTCCGATTCCTTCTCGGCCGCCTGAAAGGACAGCTCCCAGACCGTGGCGGTGGTCTCGTCGTAATCGTCCGACCCCGTACCACGCTTGAGCATCTCTTCCCGCCGATCCCTGAAGCGGTCGGCATACTCGGACAAGGTCAGTCCAGACTCGATCATGTACGAGGCCGCCTGCTCCAACAGGAGCGGGAAATCGCCCAGCATCTCGGCGAGCTTGTTCGCCGCCTCTTTGTCGTCTTTCCCGGTTCTTCTCAAGAGAAACTCGATCGCGTCGGGACGGTCCATCTTCATGACCTGAAGAGGTGCGGCGACGCCACCCCAGTTCCGGTCCCGCGAGGTCACGATCACATGGCCCGTCGGGGCTTTGGGCAGATATGCTGTCACATCCTTCGGGTGCGGCACGTTGTCGAAGATCAGAAGCCAGCCCGATTCCCGGTTGAGCCATCGGCAAACGGCAGCGACGATCACCCGCTGATCTTGCTCTTCCTTCTCGGGCAGGTTAAGCTCGCGCGCCAAGTCAGCAAAGTCCGACGCCAACTTCGCCCCTTCCTCCGACTGAATCCACCACACGAGCCGGTAATCGGAGGCATGACGGTAGGCGTACTCCTTGGCCAACTGCGTCTTGCCAATCCCGCCGAGGCCGGAGATAGCCTGTGTCAATGCTGCAGGTATCCCGCTGGTAAGCGCGTTGTGCAAGTCCGTCAGCAGTTTTGCCCGTCCGGTAAAGTTGAGATTCCGGTGGGGGACATTCCAGATCTTGGGGAGAACGGGCTGCGGGGGCGCGGCCCCGTCTATCTGACCCGATCGGGGAGCAGGCGTTCTGCGAGCCACGAGTTCTTCCACTGCCGCACGGATACCTCGGGCCACATCCGTGAAAGCCTCGTCTTCATTGTCCCAACTCGTTACCGGCTTGGCGTCCTTCGGGAGTGCCTGGAGTTCACCGAACGGCGCACCGCTCCAATCCACGGCACGGAGAATTACGGGGATGACACACGCCTCCTTCGCCTCGTGGCGTTCCAAGGCACGCATCATCTCGATGTCGTAGCAGTAGTGGGATGCCAGGAAGTCGGCGCTGATTAAGAGTAGGATTACCTGCGCCGTGTTCAGATGACCGTCTATCTGCCCTTTCCATTCCTTCCCCGCGCCGATCCTGCGGTCATGCCAGTCGGTAATGACCTTGGCACGCTTCAGGATGCTTAGGTGCGTCTCCAGCTTATCGCGGAGTTCCTCGTCCTTGTGGGAATAGGAATAGAACACCTCAATCAGTGCCTGCGATGACGGTGATTCGGGCATGGCTTTCTCCGCTCCTCGCGGGAGATCGGGCTCCCGAGTTCGATTCCAAGACCTCATAATCTAATTCCCTGCAATGTGAAAGGCAACGGCTTGTATGGTACCGCGAGAGCCCTGCTGTAAAGATATTCGATATCGCAGTCTCAGTAGTGACGCGGGTTACCCGAAAGCGGATCGGGAGGGCGAGGCTCCCGCCGAGCCGCCCCTGCGCGCGCCCTCTCCGAGCGGAACGCGATTCCCGTACTTGCGTCCCGGTTCCGGGACGGTGGATCGACGGTGCCGGGCTCATGTACCCTCTACGTACGGGCGGCTCGGCGGGAGCCTCGCCCTCCCGTGCTAGCCGTCGGGTGCGATTCCTGGGTGGCGACTCCGGCCAGGGTGTGACGAGCGCCGCCGCCAGGGCAGCCCCCCCAAATCCCCTATTGCCCCCCCTGCCCCCGCCGACATATATTAGGGGTGTCCCGTGGAGGGACTCACGTGATGAAACCGACTGCCACCATCATCATACGAATTAGCCCCCCTTAGGGACGGTCGGTCACAATTTGCGCCTATACGAAGACGCCGGTGATCCGACCGGCGTCTTTTTTCTTTGATAACAGCGGCGATGTCGACACATTCCCAAGCTTCAGACGATAGGATCAGGGAAGCCATGAGCACAGCAGCCACCCAACCGAAAGCGGATGCACAACCGCCGGCCGAG
>DATKYL010000481.1:0-8614 GCA_035528515.1 Acidobacteriota bacterium
TCAGCTTCTACGATCAGGCCGTCAGTGATAGCCGTGGCCGTATGCACGCCGCCGGTCCCCAACTGTACGTCCGTCCCGGCATCGTCAGTGAACCAGAGTTCATTCGGTACTGCAGTGTTGATCCAGATTTGACCGTAAGCGGCAACGTCTGCCGAAGCATCGGCTTGCTCTTTGATATAGAGAGGCTTGTCGAGAATGACTGTCTCGGCTGCACCGTCCAGTTGAGCAAACGTGGTAAGCGTACCAGCGATGTCCACCTGAAGATTCATGATGGCATCAAAGTTGGCATCATCGGACATCGTGATTGCCGTTTGCCCAGTGTTCGTGCTATCGGTGAGCGTGAACGATGGGGTCGCACTCGCGTCTGCTGTGAACGATGTCCCGGTTACGGGACCGCCGAAATCAAACGTTCCCGTGTCGGTCCAGTCCCATGCGCCAGAGATGGCTTCCGCTGCGGACTTGTCTACTAGATTCGCCTCTACAATCCCGCCGTACGATGTCGCGGTCACGGCACCGAAATCCGCATTCGTGGTCGAAGCTGTCAACGTCGCCGCCTGCGTAATCGTGATGGTGTCGCTGGTGAATGCAAGTGATGGGTCGGTCGCGCCCACGTCGAACACCCAGGTGGACGATGTTCCATCCCCCCACGTTGGCCCGTCCACGCCAGCGGGGAGGAAGTCCCACGTCACCGTGTCGGGTGCCGCGTCAGTTGCAGTCACGCCGACGGTAGCGGTGTCGTTGAAGATCGGGTTGACCGGATCGCCGAACGCCGACTGCGCCGTAATATCGTCGCCTCCGCTGGCCCCGCCGTCGCCCTGGACCACGAACGTGCCGCCGTCGCATGCCATCAGTTGTTGGCCCGCCGTCGCGTCAGTATCAAGGTACAGTTGACCCTCGGTGCACGACGGTGGAGTGGTGCCGTTTTCAATCTCGATGCCGCCGCCGCTGAAGTCCCAGTCCCCGGTCAGCGTGTACCCGGCAGAGGATGTGTCCCCAGCAATAAGAAGGTACAGATCCTCAATCTCGGTAGCGTTCACACAATCGGTGCAGGTCAGGTCAACAACGGACACAACGCCGGCGTTCGTCATCGTGGCGTCATCGGACATTACAACGAAAGCAGCCGTGCCAGCGCCAGTGCCTACAAGGATCTCTGTGTTTGCTATGTTGGTAGGAGCCTGCGCCTCTAGGTCATTTACCTCTGCGCCACCAGGACACGTTATGTACTCAATGTCCGTGGTGGCCGTGGCTACGACGAGGCATTCGCCCGCACTTGGCGTATCAGCAGCATCATCAAGTTGCGCCGTGCCCACCGAGTCCGTACCAGGCGTGTCCAGAAACTCCTCACCAGAATCCTTGGTCCGGTCGCAGTTGGTGTCGTGCCAAAGCTGATCTGACGTGGCACAGATACAGGTAGTCGTGGTCCCGTTATCGTCCGAAACCTTGAGGCACCGGACCCTGCCGTCGCCCCACGTCTGGGCCTCCACGGGCATAGCCATCGCCAGTAACGGCAAGAGGATTAGAAGAAAACGCTTCATGGCATCTCCGCTATTGGAGTCCAGTCGAAGGTATCATCGCTGCTCCGCTTTAATGAGGCATACAGTATGTCGCCAACACCGGCACCACCATCGACTACCTTGAACGCGACAAACGACGGGGCGGAACCTATCGCCCCGGTTGCCCTAACAACAGGTGTCAGGTGGTACTCGGTCCCGGTGTCGTCCATCTTGTAGAGTTCGCCGTCTGTCTTGGAGTAGACAGATACCGTCCCGGTGGACGGTGTACTCGGTGACGCGCCTTCGCTGAAGATCAATCTACTCATGCAACACACAACACCGAGTCTGCCCCGATAGTCAAATCAGACCCAGCCCTTAGTTCGTAATAATCGCAAGCAATTATGCGGCTACTTGCAGCAATGGTAAACGAATCCCCGACACCTAAATAGTTCTTGGAGCTATCCGAACTGCCAGCACCCAGACCTATCACGGTAGCTAGCGTGAAGTCCCATGTACCACTCTGCGGCGTCCAGCTTGCCGTAGGTCGGGCCGCACGCTTTTCGTGGACGTACTCGTCGTCAGGATCGCCAGCGAACGTCAGCACGCCATCGTATTCCAGTCGCAGCAGCGCAGCGTCGTTGGTGTCGGTCCAGAGGGTATGGTAATCGGCCTGCGATACGTTCGCTGACTTGAACTCAAATGCCTTGCTTGGCACAACAGGGCCAAGGACAGTGTTGCTCGTAAACTTGAAACTGGTGGTAGTAGCCGAGTGAGTGATAGCGGTGGAATTGTTGAACGCAGGAGTGCTTGTCGCTGTCGCACCCGCCGCAATCGCCTGCTCCAGCGTCACCGCGAACGGGTTGCCGCCAGCGACGAGGCCGAGTGCCTTATGGTCGATAACGTGACCAGGGAGGTCGTCGAGGCCGACGCCGCCCATTACGTCTTGACCCAGGCGGATACAGTGTCGAGTTGGCTCCCGGTGTACGCGAGTGTGAGGGTGTAGACAGTGCCGTTCACCGTCTTCACTACGCTGGTCAGGTTACTCCCAGTGTAACTCAGCGCATACGACGCATTCTCGTCGGCTTTCCTTATCTGCTGGTCGGCGGCCATCAGATCACCCCGTAGTTCTTGCTCCACTTCACGCACGATGTCTTGTGACTAGGCGCGTCGGTGGCTATTTCGCTGATGCCCTCAGCGGTCAGGTGGTCCTGGTACGCCTGCTTCGACGGGAAGGTCATGCCGTCGGACGTCGGCGAGATCGGGAAAGACCGGCTCGAATCCCATATGCCCAGGGCCGGCGCTGCCGGTACTCGGTGAAGATCAGCCAAACATCCCGAGCATGGGTAGCGGTAGTCCCGTTTTCTAATGGGTACGAACCGGTCTTCAATATTTCCGCAGGCATCGCAGCGGTACTCGTACATCGGCATGGACTACCCCATCGAGTTGCCGCCCATCTCGGCGGCTGTCTCGCGGCCCGACGATACGGCCTGCGAGTTGCGGAATTTGTTCTGGTCGATGGGTTGCCCGGGCTGCTTGCCCTTCACGTCGGCAATCTTCTGCATCGCGGCGGCGTGTGCGTTCGCGTGCGCCATAGCGAGCGTGAGCGCCACGCGGAGCGGGCGGGCCTGCTCGTCCTGCGGGTCTTCGATCTGGTCCAGCGCCTGCTCGATCTGCTGCATCTGCTGCTCGTGCGCCGCCATGTGCTCCTCGTGCCTGTCCTGCGGGTGCGCCTCGACCGGCATCCCGCCCATCATCATCTGCATCTCCTCGTCAGGGTCGCGCAGGAACAGCAAGTACTGCTGCGGGTTCGGCTTGTTCTGGGCCTTGAATACGTCGAGGATCAGCGCCTCGGGATTGATAAGCGGGTCGGCACGCATCAGGTTGTAGTTAAAGTTCGCCTGCGCGAGCCGGGTCTGCGGGTTCTCGGAGATAAACGACGATACGTCAATGTCGAGTGCGAACTCGCCCCGGATCTCGTCGAGTGTGTACTCCACCTGACGGAACCTGCCCGCAATCTCGCCCGCAATCAGCCGCTGGCGCTTCTCGGTGCCCTTGAACTGCGCGAGGATCATGTGCAGCTTGCGTGCGATATTGACAGTGAACGAGCGCACCCGGTCGCCCTTGTCGGTAGCCCTGATCTGGACGTACTTGTCGATAGTCGCGGAGGCTGTCGCGGAGTCAACGTTCGGGTCGCCACCGCCACGCTGGTTGCTCGACTGCCCCGACAGTTCGAGGATATCGGACTTGATGATGCCCTGATACTGCAACACGCCGGGGTCTTGCTGTAGGCCGGTGTCTACCCAGAGGTGTTTCCTGATGTCCTCATCGCCCGTCAGGCCGCTCTTGACTATCGTACCGTCAGGGGCGGCGGTGTACTCTGCGATGAAGTCGTCGGAGATTTCACCACTGGCCACCGTGACGTTCTTGTGTCTGTTGAACCTGCGGCGCGATTGCGTCCTCGCGGCGTTCAGTTCCTTGTTCTGCGGGTAGTAGTACTGCACCGAGGGCGTGCCGTAGTAGTCGTCGGGAATATCGACAAAGGTAAGATCGACGACAGGAAAACCTTCTGTCTCCACCGTCCAGTCCTGAGTATCCAGGATGTCCGTGCAGCCGTCCCCGATGTCGTAAATCTTCTTGTTGCGCTTGTCCCAGACTTGATAGATCACAACCGTCTTCGCATCGTCGCTCGTCAGGTAGTCCACGAGGGCCGAGTCGTTAATGCTCTCCGTGCCGTCAATGCTCATCGTCTGCGGCATACTGTCTTCGTCGAGGTCGTACTGCCGCAGCACGTCCTTGTAGTCCTTCACGAACCTGAGCGCAATCCACTCGCAGTGGTCGAGGATGTACTGGCCGGGGGGGAGCAGGACGTTCTTCGGCGCGATGCGGCGGACGAACGGGGCGTCCATTTTGATCATCGGGTTAGGCTGCACCACTTCGCCGTCTTGCGTGATCTCCTCCTGCCGCGTGGTGTACCCGACGTACCCGTAGCCGTGATTGGTCAGTTCGCAGTCGATCACGCAGGGGCGCAGGACTTCTTCCCGGAAGCGCAGTTCCTTCAGCCAGTAGTTTGTCTCGATCTCCGCGAACTCGGCATTCTTCTCGTTGTCGATGGTTGCGCCTTCTAGTTCCACCGTCTTCCGCGTCGGCTTGAACGAGATGTGCGGCTCCTGCAACCAGAGCGGCGGGAGCGTGGTCTTCATGTTCGCGTAGATCATGTTAACGTCGATGGACTCCGGGCCGAGTTCGGCCGCAGAATTGAAGTCCCCCGCAGCCGCCTGCCTCAAGACGTCCCACGACCCTGTATCCCGCGCACCCGCACCGGAACTGCCCGACTCGATCTTGCGGTTCCCGTTCTGGTCCTGGTAGCGCATCGCTAGCTTGATGCGCCCCATCCACATCTTCTGGTCGTCGGTGGGGCCTTCTTTCACCTTGCTGGTCGGGGCGGCCATTAGACTTCCATCCGGTGGCTCAGGAGGCTCAAGTACACCGTCACCGTCGCGGTGTCCGTGGCTGCACCGCTGGCTATGAGGGTCAACTCGTTGACCGGGAGAACGATGTCGGAAACTATTCCGGCTCCAGTAGGAAGTTGCTCGAAGATGCTCTGAGGTAAGCCGGGATCAGCGCCCGCGCCTGGGGTAATCTGCTGGTGTGCGGTGTTGCTATTTGAGTGGTTCCCGATAGTATGAAACCCAACCCGGATGATAAAAGTCTGGGTCCCATTAACACCCCCGCCGCCCACCGGGCACCAGCCGCCACCGAAGATGCAGATCGGCATACTCATTTCTTGGTGTAGGTGTAGAGACAGAAAAGCTGCGTCCTCCAGCACGCAAACTGCGGTAACTTTCGTGAGCGTGACATAGCGCCCATGCAACTGCGTGATGGTCGGCGTTGCCCAGGCCATCTCAAGCCTCCAGGATGTGGCTCAGGAGGCCCAGGTATAGAGAAAACGTTTCGGTAGTGTCGCCCGCGTGGTCAGACTCTTGCCTGATGGTGAAGTCGTTAAACGGCAAAACCAACGCTCCGCCGCTGAACCCTGAACTCGTCACATTGTCGAACAGTGGTTGCGGCACCAGAGCTGACCCGTTAGTGGGGATGCCGCTGTTCACCAGCACAATCGCAAGGTTGTTGCTGGTACTGGTGATTGTAGTTGCCCCGGCGAAAATCGAGAGGATGCACGTCCCCTGGAACGTCCCGGTGTATACCCCAAACACACTCCCGCCGATAATCGCCTCCGGCAACTGGAGCGTGTCGTCGAGTACGAGGTCCACATCGGCTACACCCTCGAACGTGCAGACGCTGGTGATGAGCGTGTGCCGCATCAGGCGACCACGGGTGGTGGTCATTACGGGTGCTGTCCAGGCCATAATCTATTCCCCTACCAGGCCGTCAGCTTAACGGTCGTATTAGTGCCGACGAGTTTTTCGCGGCCCTTGTACTTGTTCCGCTTCAGTATAGCGGCAATCTCATCGTGCAATTCCTTGTCGGGTTCGTCCATCGAACGCGACGGTAGCACTATCCCGGACCACAGGTCGCGGTGCGCGTCCAGTATGTCATCCTTGTCAAACGGGAAGTTCTTGAGCTGGGTAGCAAACCGCGTCCCAATAGGGTTATCGCGCAGTATCTTGAACTCCCGGCGGCTGATCGGGCCCTCCATCTGGAGGATGCGTTCGGTCTTCTGCATGTCCGGCGACCGCTTGATCGACCTGATCGGGCACGGCGACTTCACTACCGGGATAAGCTCCCCGTGGTGCTCCGCCTCGCGCTCCGGAACGCCATCGCGGCACAACTGCGCCAGCGCCTCCTGGTACGCGACGGATTCGATGCCGATATTGAAGCACTTGTAGCCCTTTTCGGTCCATTTGCGGGCAAATGCGAAGGTTTTCCTGACCTGCTCGGTCGGCCGCTTCTCCCTGCCCGCCCAGCCGTCCACCGCGTACCTGTGCCCCTTCCAGTCGATCAGGCCCACGATTATCGCAGTGTCGTCGGCTTCCTTCTTCTTGCTGATCGCCGGATCGACACGAACGAACGAAATCGACTCCGTGGGACTGGGTAGATCCTCCCAGTCGATCCACATGTCTTCCACGTCAGCCTCGGGGAACCTCTGGTCGCCCTCGGGCGTCGGGTTCAGCAGGAATTGCGATGCGTAGATGCGCGGACCTTGCGCCTTCGCCGACATATAGCACTCCCGCCACGGCAGCCGCTTCGGGAAGTTCAGGTCGTCGGGGCGCTCCCGCTCAAGTTTCCTGATACCCGCCTTGATCTTCTGCCGGCCCGCCTCGTCGCGGTCGGAAATGCTGCGGAGATCGAATAGCGCCTTCGCGGACCCCTTGTGCGCAGGCACCTCGTACAACAGGTACCCGCCATCGCGTATCAGGCGCTTCATCACACCGTCGAAGTGGTACGTCGTGTCCGAGATCACGAACGGCGAGAACGTTTGCGTCCGGTCCTTCAGGTTATCGAGCATCCTGAACCGGTCGTAACTGCCGTTCCGCTGCTCCTGGGTCGTGACAGAGTTCTCGGACTCCCAATCGTCCGCCCAGCGACCCGTGTAGTGGCCTCCCGTCTTCTTCGACGTCTCGCCGTACGCTATAAAACTGTACTCGGTTGGTCCTGTCTTCGCCTTACTCGGCCAGTTCCACTTCTCCTGCCTGTCCCAGTCGCCCTTAGCGCCGTGGAACTCCGAGAACGTCTCCCTGAACCTCGCATTGTGCAACGCGTGCTGCCGGATCACCTCGCCACGCTCGATAGCCTTCCCGATAACCTCGTGGCAGTACATCTCGCGCAGGTCAATACCCAACTTCAGCTTGAAGTAAATGTACTTCCAGAACAGCATCATCCCGGCAATAGACGACTTGAACGTGTCGCGGCTCATCAGCACCAGCAACCCGATGTAATCCCTCGGGTCGCGGGCCTGAGCGTCGATCACGACCGTCTCGCCCAGCAGGTACGGGCCAATCACCTCATCGCACAACTTGTAGTGCGCATCCTCGAAATTCTGCTTGTAGAAGTCGTCCACCACCTCGGTGATGAAATAACTCGGCGTCGATATAGCCTGCTCCCGGCGGTACGCAACATGAAACGGCAACTCGCTCGCCAGGCCAAGCTCCATCTCCTCGCGCTTCGCAAAAAGCAACTCGCCCTTCGTCAACGACTCGAAGCCATGCAGCCGGGCCTTCTCGTGGATTTCGGCTAAATTCAGAATACCCCCAGACCGGACAGGTAGGGAAAGACCCGACTCAATCCCCGGAATCCTCCCGCACAGCCTCAACCAACTCCTTCGGCTGGACGCTACCCAAACCGTCCATCCCGCGACGTACAAACTCCCCCATCAACCTCTTCATGAAATCATCCCGCTCCGCAAACCCGCGCGCCGTCTCCTGCATGTCCGTGTCCTCACCCACGTAGTGCGTCTCCACCACAGACAATAACCGAATCAACTCCCCCGTCGTTATCGCCTCTCCACCATCCAATAACGCCGCGTCTAACCGATTCTCCAACAACCGCCTGACCTTCCTGAGTATGTGCTTCGGATTACTCTTAGGATCTAACTCCCAAGCCGCCTTCACTATGCTCCGGTTACTCAAACCGTTATGACCAGGCTGACTCGACGTCGAATCCGCGTAACCAGCCTCCAGCAAAACCTTACGCAAACTCCAGTCAGGATGCTCTAACCGCAACATCCCAGCGTTAGCCTTACGCATGTCCAAATCACCCTTCGTGATCTGTGCATTCCTTACACCATTCTTCTTGCCATCCTTGCCACGGGGCTTCGCTGCTGGTGTCGTTGGTGCTGCTGGGTTGGTGGTTAACTCGTCTTCCATGTCCTCATCCTAACCTAAAAATACTGAGAAAATGTGGGGAGGGGGTCTATTATTAATCTACCTGCCCACGGGAAGGGGGGTACACCCGCTGGCTTGACGGCTACTCGCGCCGCTGCTCCAGCTCCTGCAGCTGCAGCACCGCCACCCCAGCGCCCGCCACCCCAGCGCCACCCAGCCCATCGGCCAGCCCAGCGCCACACAACCCAGCAGCTAACCTCGCCCCGCTGGGCGCAGCCCTGGGCTTCGCTTGCCCACTGTTGTGCTGCTGTGTGGGTGCTTATTTGCAACACAACCACAGCA
>DATKYL010000482.1:0-7505 GCA_035528515.1 Acidobacteriota bacterium
TCCGGTCGGCCGCGCGGATCGTCGAGAGACGGTGCGCGATCACGATGTTGGTACGTCCGGCGAAGACCTCGCCCAGCGCCGCCTGGATGCGTGCTTCGGTGCGGTGATCGACTGAGGCGGTCGCTTCATCGAGAATCAGGATACCGGGATTGAAGGCCATCGCGCGCGCAAAAGCCACGAGCTGTTTCTCACCGAGGGACAATCCCGATCCGCGCTCGCCGACTGAACGCACCTGCCCGTCCCCGCCGACATGCAGGAGTCCTTCGATGCCGACGCGCGTCCCGATGGCGACGATCTCCTCCTCGGTGATATCCGGTGAATCCAGACGGATGTTCTCGGCGACCTCGCCGGAGAACAGGAACACTTCCTGCGAGGTCGTGCCGACGTGGCGGCGCAGAGCGATGGGGTCCCAGTCACGGACGTCGACGCCGTCGACGGTGATAGTCCCTTTCTGAAACTCATACAGGCGGGCCATGAGATTCGCAATCGACGTTTTGCCGGCTCCCGTGGCCCCGACAATGGCCACCGTCTCGCCGGGAGCGACGGCAAACGAAACGTCTTTGAGGACCCACTCTTCGCCCTCGTAGGCGAACCAGACATGATCGAAGACGACCGAACCGTACTCCGAGTTCTGATGAGGCGGCGCGACCGGATGCGCGGGGACCGGCACGACCGGTTTGGTATCGAGTAGCTTGAAAACGCGCTCCGAGGAGGCCATCGCCCCCTGGAAGATGTTGTATTTCTCCGCCAGGTCGCGGATCGGTGCATAGAAGCGCTCGGCGTACCAGATGAAGGCGACAAGAGCGCCGAAGGTCATCGTGCCGAGCGCTACCTTGCCGCCGCCGTACCAGACGATCAGCGCCAGGGACAGCGCGCCGATAAACTCGACCACCGGGAAGAACACGGCGTAGTAGAGAACCGAACGCAGGTGCACGCCGCGCAGATCGGCGTTCAACTCCTGATGACACCCACAAGCACGTCCCTGCTGGTTGAATCCCTGCACCACCGGCATCCCGGTCAGCCGTTCCTGCCAGTACGCGTTGAGGCGGGCGACCAGACGGCGGACTTCGCGAAAGATGAGACGGACCCTGCGCTTGAAGTACCAGGTGGCCGCGACCAGAAGCGGCAGCACCAGAAACGTCACCAGCGCCATCTCGACGTTGACGTAGAGCATCACGGCCACGATCGCCGTCAGCGTGAAAATATCCCCGAAGATCGTCACCACTCCCGAGGAGAACATCTCATTTAGCATGTTGACGTCACCCGTCACGCGGGTCAACAACCGTCCGACCGGATTGTGATCGAAGAACCGCAAGCCCATCGTCATCAGGTGATCGAAGATCCGGGTGCGCAGGTCGAGCATGGCGCGTTGACCGATCCATTGGGTCATGACTATGTGCGCGAACTGCACGACAAACTGCAGCACCATCGTGCCGACAAAAACACCGATCCAGAACAGAAGACCCGTGCGATCCTTGTCGGCGATCGGGCCGTCGATGACGTGCATGATGATCCAGGGGCCGGCAATCTGCAGAACCGAAAGGATCAAGAGCAGGAAGACAGCGAGCACCACGACCCGGCGATACGGGCGCAGGTACGCCAGAAGCCGCCGCATCAGGTGGTGATCGTAGGCTTTCCCCAACGCCTCATCGTCGAAGAACGGATCGGCCATCTGACTCCCTACATACGCTCCAGTTCCTCACGCAACGCTTCGCGCCGGACCCAGCGGGCGTAGGCGCCGTCGTGCGCCATCATGTCATCGTGGGTCCCACTGTCGGCCAACCGCCCCCGTTCGAAAAACAGGACCCGGTCGGCGCGGCGCAGGGTCGCGATCCGGTGGCTGATCAGCACGATGATGCGCGTCCCGAACAATTCGGCCAGCCGATCGAGGATCTCTCCTTCGGTCTGGGCGTCCACCGCGCTGAAGGCATCGTCCAGGACGAGGATCTCGGCGTCGATCGCAAGGGCGCGCGCCAGGGTTGCGCGCTGTTTCTGGCCGCCGGAGAGAGTGATGCCGCGCTCACCGACAATCGTGTCGTACCCGCGCGGGAATTCCTGAACGTCCTTGTCAAAGGCGGCCATATGGGAAACCGAAACGAGATCGTCATCGCCGAGATCGTGTGCGCCGAAGGCGATGTTCCCCCGCAGCGATTGGGAGAAGAGGAACGGTTCCTGCCCGACCATCGCGATACGGGACCGCCAGGCGCCGAGCGGCACGCGATTGGCATCGACTCCGCCGAGGAACATCATCGCGTCCGGTACCGCATAGCGGCGCCACAGAAGTTGAGCGACGGTCGACTTGCCGCTCCCGGTCGGACCGGCAACAGCGACGGTCTCTCCCGGCGCAATCACGAATGACACGTCGGACACCTCCCCGCCGTTGCCATTTCCTTCGCCATTATAGGCGAAAGAGAGATGTCGGAATTCGAGCGCGCCCGACGGCGGCGGCGTCATCGCACGATCAGCGGGTGGATCGACGACTTTCGGTTGCGTGTCGAAGATTTCGCCCAGGCGGCGCAGGGAAGCGGTGCCGCGCTGGTAGAGGGAAACAACCCAACCCAGCGCGATCATCGGCCAGATCAGCATACCCATGTAGACTGCGAAGGCGATCAGTGTGGCGAGATCGATCCGTCCGTCGATCACCGCTCCGCCGCCGAAGTAGAGAACGAGAATCACCGCCGACCCGGCGAGCGCGGTCATGAGCGGCATGAAAGCACCCCACAGTTTGGTGAGGTGCATGTTCAGCCGGAAGTACTCGGTGCTGTCACCGCGAAATCGCCGGCTGCGGTCGGCTTCGCGGGCGTAGGCCTTGATCACGCGGATGCCCGACAGCGACTCCTGCACCGATGCCGACAGATGGGAGAACGACTCCTGCACCGCCAGCGAGCGGCGGTGCGCGATCCCGCCCAGGAGGTTCGTCGCCAGCGCAAGAAGCGGCAGCGGCACGAACGCATAGGCCGCCAGGCGCCAGTCGAGGTGAACCATCAACGGGATCGCGAAGAGCGTCACCAGCAATGTATTGGTCCCCTGCATAATCCCGGGACCGATGAGCATACGTGCCTGCTCGATGTCGGACGTGGCGCGTGTGATGATGTCGCCGGTGGGCGTGCGATCGAAAAACGGCCCGTCGAGAGTGGCGATATGCGCGAAGAGGTCGCCACGCAGGTCGTATTCGATCTTGCGCGACGCCCAGATCACCGAACGGCGCACCAGAAAGCGGAACACACCGGAGCCGGCCGCCAGCCCCAGGATCAGAAGCGCATCGGCGAGCAGATCCTCCGGCGAGGCGCCGCTCTCGATACGGTTGATGGCACGTCGCAGGACCAGGGGGGCCAGCAACGCCAGCGCGTTGGTCGCGGCGATGGCGAACAGCCCGAACAGCAGGTGCCGCCGGTAGCGCGCCAGATAGGGAAGAACCAGACTCAGACGTTTGAACATGGGTAGCCGCACCGGTACCGGCTGTATCCCTCATCGGGACAACCGCCGGAGGTGAGACCAATTTAACGATTGAACCGCCCCGCGGGTTGACAGAAATTCCCAAAGGGATCGTGGAAACGGGGTTGTGCCATGTCGATCAGCCCGAAATTCGCCTGTGACGATCATTGCGGCCGTTTGGCGCGGTGGCTGCGTGTGCTGGGATTTGACTGCACCCACGACCAGAATATCCAGGACGCCGACCTGCTGCGCCTCGCTCTCGATGAGGACCGGATCATCCTGACCCGCGATGCCCGTCTGGCGGCCCACACCCTGGCACGACAGGTCATTCTCCTGCAACCGGCCGATCCGCTGGCGCAGGTGGTCGAGGTGATGCGGTCAGCCGGACTCACGGTCGCTCCCGTCAATCTGTTTGCCCGTTGCAGCCGCTGCAATGTCATGACCGAACCGACCACCCTCGCAGCCGTCGCCGAGCGCCTGCCGCCGTACGTGCGCCGCACGCAGACGGTCTTCCGTGTCTGCCCGTCATGCGACCGGATCTACTGGCGCGCCACGCACGTCGATCACATGCTGCATAGACTGCGGTCCGCGGGAATCATTGCGGATGAATGAAGAGGAGACGGGATTCTGAGCAGAGAGACTCAATCAATCGTGCGGATCACATAGAGCACACCCATGGCCAGCAATAGGAAACCGTAGACCATGTGAAATGTCTGCGGCTTCTGCCGTCGCCCCGTCTTCGCGCCCCAGTAGTTGCTCGCGAAATACGCGAAAAAGCCGACCAGTACCGCCACCCAGGCGACGTCGCCCATGGCCTGATACTTCACGACGGCGCCGATACTCACCGGCGGCAGGAGGATCGCCAGCGATATCGCTCGGGCATCATCCTTGCCGAAGCCGAACAGCCACATCAGGATGGGGATGAGGATCACGCCCGCACCGACGCCGAAGAAGCCGCCGACCGCACCGACAAGCGCGCCGACCACGATGAACGCCGGCACCGACGACGCCAGAAGCGGTTTTCTCTCACCCCGCGTCTCGCTTCTGCCGCCGAGAACGCCGTCGAGGACGATCGAGCGCAATCCGAGGAGAAAGAGAAATCCAGCAAACAGCAGGCGCAGCTGATCGCTGGAGAACTCATAGGCGAGCGACGCGCCGAAGTAAGAGAACAATGCATACGTGAGGACCCCGATCGTGATCAGGCGCAGATACAGACGCACCCGATCCCACATCACCCAGACCGCGGGCAGGCTCATCGGTCCGAGCATGATCGCGATCACGGTCCCCTGGGCCAGATGCTGCGGCCAGTCCACCAGCGCGCCGAGCGCAAAAATGAGAAACGGCGCCCCGCCGATCCCGGCAAATCCGCCGACGAAGCCGACCGCCAGTCCGACGGCCGTGATGACGATCAATTCAGCGGGAGACACGCAGCACACCCTATCGAATCGGAGCCCCAGTTCGTCCAACAACCTCGGTGGGAATCAGGGTGACGTGGCCGGGTAACGCAACCGTGATTGTGGGAGATTCCGCGTGATGACCGAAGCGGCCGCACGTGGATGCATCCCCGAGCACCCGCCCTCGATGATAATTAACGATCCAAAGATAAGGGACTCTCGTACACAATGGAATAACCGGTCAGGGTCATCGGTAGATGCAGATGAAGCCCTGTGATGACGGAGGTTGGAGAATGAAGAGAACACCGATTTTCATCCTGGCAATGCTTCTGCTAAGTGCACCGTGGGCATGGTCTTCCGAGATCCACGAGGCGGCCGAGAGCGGCGATCTGACCGTCGTGCAACGACTTCTGAGTGAATCGCCCGACGTGCTCGAGGCGCGGGACGATGACGGGCATACCCCGCTTCTCCGAGCCGCGGCCGGCGGGCAGGTGGTCCTGCTTCAGTTCCTGCTCGACAAAGGCGCCGATCTTCACGCGCGCAACGGCAATGGTAGTACCGCGCTGAATCTGGCCGCCTACGGCGGGCACACCGGCGCCGCGGAACTGCTGATCGGGAAAGGGATCGACGTCAACGTCACCACCCCCCGTGGCTTCACCCCGCTTCTGCATGCGGTTTACGCCGGACAGACGGAGACGGCCGAATTCCTGATCGGCAAGGGCGCCGACATGAACGCCGCCGACACGCGCTGGGGCGGATCGGCGGTTCACTGGGCCTGCAATCGGGGCAACACCGAAATGCTGGGGATGCTCACTTCCCACGGCGGCAATCTCTTTCTCCCCTGCGCCGCCGACAGCAGCACGCCGATCTTCTGGGCCGCCTTCGCCGGAAATCTGGAGGCGATCGATTTCCTTCGTGACCACGGCGTGGGCACGGACGCGACGATGCGGGATGGCTGGACGCCACTGCACAACGCTGCCCGGGAAGGACATCTGGAAGCCGCCCGCCTGCTGATCCAGCGGGGTTTCGATGTCAATGCGGCCACCACCTGGGGAGGCACACCGTTTCTGAACGCCGTGGAAGGCGGCCACATCGAGTTGGCCACAATGCTACTGGCCAATGGGGCCGATGTGAACCACAGACTTGCAGGGGGCGCATCGGCGCTGCACGTGGTCTGGCAGAGCGGGAACCCCGAGACGATCGAGTTCCTGATCGCCCACGGCGCCGATGTCAACGCTAAGGATGAGTCCGGCACGACGCCGCTTCAGAACACGATGTGGAGCGGCGACACATTGATCGCCGCGATTCTGATCCGAAACGGCGCCGAGATCAATGCTGCCAATGTCGACGGCGTCACGCCGCTGGGGCGCGCGGTCATGCGCGGTCACGATGACATGATCGGTCTGCTGCTCGGCGCCGGTGCCCAGCTCGATCGGCGTGACCGGCAATATAACCGTACCGAACTGCACTGGGCCGCCATCAAGGGGAATTCCGCCGCCGTCGGGATGCTCCTGGATCACGGCGCTGATGTGAGCGCGGTCGATCAGCCGGGGCGCACCCCGCTTTACTACGCCGGCCGCTACGGACACGCGGACGTCGCCGGACTCCTGTCCGGTCGCGGGGGCACGGCGAGCGATCTGGTGGAGAACTACGGGCGGTCATCGCTGCTCAATCACGAAATCGATGACGGCCAGGCGGTGGTCTGGTATCTGGGTAACTGCGGTTTCGCGGTCCGGACCGACAACTCGCTGCTCATCTTCGACTATTGGAACAACGGCAGGAACCCCGCGGCGCCGGGCCTCACCAACGGGCACATTAATCCCGCCGAGATCGCCGATCAGAATGTCTATGTCTTCGTCACCCACGATCACTCAGATCACTTCGACACGACAATCTACCAGTGGGACGATGCGCTCGACAATGTGACGTATATCTACGGTTTCGATCCGGCGGTGTCGCAGACGGTCGGCGAGGTGGGATACACCGGCCCACCGTACGTGCAAATCGGCCCCCGCGAACACAAGACGATCGGCGACATGGAAATCAATACGATCGCCGCGAACGATGCCGGTGTCGGATTTCTCATCAATGTCGACGGACTGACGTTGTATCACGCCGGTGATCACGCCGGGTGGCGCGAGGGCCAGCGCGACGGCTACACGCAGGAGATCGACTACCTCGCCGAGCGCGCCGCGAATGTCGACTTAGCGTTTCTCAATGTGACCGGTTGCCACACCGGCGACACGGTCGCACTGTTCGAAGCAGTCATGTACACGATGGATAAACTCCACCCCAAGTGCTGGTTTCCCACCCACGGCAGCGACCGCGAATACACCTACGAGATCTTCGCCGCGAAAGTCGCCCACGAGGGCTGCACCTCAACCCCCGCCTGCGCCGAGAACCGGGGGGATTGGTTTGTGTATCGGGGTGGGGGGGTTGTGCGGGAGTAGGGGGGGCGGTTACATAGAATCAGCGCTGGCTGCCTGAGCCGGCTTGCATCATCATCTTCGCCGGTTCGTTCCCTCACTCTGCGCAGGGATTGGAAATTGATCCGGTTTCACCGCGCCGGTGGACTCCCTCTCCCTGAGGGAGAGGGTCGGCCGAAGATCCCGTTCTGTCCGAAGCAACGGGAGGTGAGGGGTCACCGGCTACATTCATCTCTGATCTTCTCAAGGA
>DATKYL010000483.1:0-3450 GCA_035528515.1 Acidobacteriota bacterium
GCCAGGTCCAACCGCCGGAACTGTTGAAATCGCGCAGGCCGCCGGCAATGCTCGACGGCTGGCGGTCACCGAGCCAGCGCCGCTCGCCGGAGACCATGAACTTGACCCGGTCGGTGAAACCGACCAGAGGTCCTGAGAGACTGGCGTCATAGATATTGTAGTCGTAGTTGCTGCTGTGGAAATTGTCGGTGATCATCTCGAAGGTGCCGGCCAACTGGTCGCCGCCGCCGCGGGTCGTGACATTGACGGCGCCCGATGCGATCCACCCGTACTCGGCGTTAAATCCACCCGTGACCACCGAGACCTCTTTGATGTCACTGTTGTTGATCTGGGTGGTGGAGATGCCGGTCAGCGGATCCTGCTGCGAGAACCCGTCGACGTAGTAGGCCACCTCGGACGTCCGTCCGCCGCGTACGTTCAACTGGTTCCCGGCACGCTGCACCACGCCGGGCTGCAGTGCCACGAGATCCCGATAACCGCGCGTTGGCATCGACTGAATGTCGTCCGCTTCCACGATCCGCATCGACGCCGTCCGGTCCTTGATGATCAGCGGCCGGTCGGCGACCACGACGATCGTGCCCATCTGGATCGGCTTGGACGACAACGAGATGTCCTGCTCGGTGTCGAGGTCGACGGAGACTTTCAGGTCGCGGACTTCGATTTGCTGGAACAGCAACAGCTCCGTCTCATCCTCAGCGCGCTGTTCGCCCAGGAATGAAGCGACCACGGCATGGCGTCCGACCGGGACGTTGAGAATCACATACCGCCCGTCGGAATCGGTGTAGGTCCGGTATTCGGTACCGATCACCTCGACCAGCGCGCCGGCGATCGGCTGCCCCGTTTCAGTGTCTGTTACCACCCCGGAGAGCTTCCCCGTGGTGCCGCCGCGTACGATGGCGGGGACCACCAGCAGGCACGCCAGTGTCACCACACACAGGCACACGATTGTTTGTCTGGGGGACCAACACGACATCGCCCGTCTCCTTTTTTCGTGTTGTGCAGCTGACTCGATTTGTCCCCCTGCCGCAAAGCGGCAGTGGGGAGATCATATTTCTCCGGTGCCTGTCTTTCGGCACCGCTCTGTCAGTCGCCTGTCCCTGGCGTTCGGTCGAGAGATGCGTGTCTGATTTCAGGTCGTGCCCGGTCGCGGGCTCTTCCGCTCGACCGATCGAACTGCCTGACATGATTACTTGTCGGAGCCCGGCGCACTTTCTGAAGTGTTTCCGATTTTTCGAGTACGGGGAGTGTGCAAAGAAATGCGCAATTCCGGGCCAAAAGTCGGCGGGGCAACCACTCAGCCGATCTCACGCGTCCGGCGGCGGGCTTTCAATCTGAAGAATTCTGACGATTTGAACAAACTCGTCGGCGGAAAGATCCTGCGCGCGTTTGCGCAGGAGGTCGGGAAAGGCGGCGTGCAGGCGGTCGAGGGCGTCGGCGGTAATTCGGGGAATGGCGCGCAGATTGTTGATGAGGACTTTGCGTCTCTGAGCGAAGGCACAGCGGACCAGAACATCGAGACCGGGGACCGTCTCGATTCCCGGCGTCTGGGGCGTGAACTCGATCCACATGACGGAAGAGGTGACCCGGGGCGGGGGGTGAAAGGCGCGCGGCGGGACCTCGAAGAGCGCATGCCCGGTGGCCCGGGCTTGGAACCATATCGAAAGAGCCGCCCGATCTCTGTCCCCTGGCGGTGCCAGCAGGCGGCGGACCACCTCGCGCTGGAGCATCACGACCGCCCCGCGCCAGCGGGACCGCCGCTCGATCGCCCAATTGAGGATGGCCTGCCCGATACCATAAGGAAGGTTGCCGACCAGCCAGGTATGATCAGGGGGTTCCGCATCCGGAGGGAGGCTGAGCACGTCGGCATGGATGATACGGATCTGATCGGAACGCCGGAACTTCTTGCGCAGCATCCCGATCATGCGACGGTCCATCTCCACTGCCCAGATCCGGGCACCGGTGGCGGCCAAACGCTCGGTGAGATATCCTTTTCCGGCACCCACTTCAAAAATGAAGTCGTCGGGTTTGATGGGCAGGGCGGCGGCGATGCGGTCGGCGACCGCATCATCTATAATGAAATTCTGCGACAACGCGCGCCGGGCGCGGAGTTTGGGTTTGGCTTGGCCTGATTTCTTCATACCCGGATCACCAGTCTCTCATTAGTCACGACACGGGAGGAGCGAACCCCGCGGCAACGGCCGCGCCTGCCTATCCCATGGGAATATTGAAAAGATCCCGCGCGTTCGCGTCGGTTGCCCGCTCGATCTCTGCGATCGGTACGCCCCGGATCTCCGCCAGCTTCTCAGTGATCAATTGTACGTAGGCCGGCTCGTTGCGTTTTCCCCGGTATGGCTGCGGCGCCAAAAAAGGGCAGTCGGTTTCGATGAGAATGCGGTCCAGACGGGCGCGCCGCCCCACCTCGGCCATCGTGGCCTTGGGAAAAGTCAGAATGCCGTTCACCGATATATGGAACCCCAGATCGATCGTCCGTTGCGCTTCGGAGGGAGTCCCGGAAAAACAGTGAAAGACGCCGCCCACGGCGTAGGCTTGCGTTTTCAGCAGGATCTCGAACACATCCGCAAAGGCATCGCGGTTGTGGATCACAATCGGCAGCTTAAGCTGTTGGGCGACGGCGATCTGTTCCGTAAACGCGCGTTTCTGTGCCTTGGGCGGCGAGATGTTCCGGTAATAGTCGAGGCCGATCTCCCCGATGGCGACGACCTTGGGATGGTCGGCCAGCTTCGCCAAACGCGCGGCGGCGCGATCGCCGTCCCAAGTCTTGGCATCGTGCGGGTGAATCCCGACCGCGGCATACATCCCCGGATATTCCTCGGCGAGAGCGATCACGCGTTCGCACGAGTCGAAGTCCACCCCGATGTTGATAATCGTGTGTATGCCTGCGTCACGCGCCCGTTTCGCGACCGCGGTGCGGTCGGCGTCGAACGCGTCAAAATCCAAGTGGGCGTGCGTGTCGATCATAGAGGGACCGGAACACCGGTCGCCGCGCCAGTTGGCGAGCGGCGCCCTCGAGCGGAAGATCAACCAATCGAGGCGCCCGAGGGCAACGGCCCGTCGAGCGTGACCAGGCGCAAGGTGTCGCCGTCGGACGCGGCCAACAGCATTCCGTGGGATTGCACACCGCGGATTGTTGCCGGCTTGAGATTGGCGACGACGATAATCGTCTTTCCAACCAGGTCCTCCGGGGCGTAGTGGGCCGCGATGCCGGCGACGATCTGACGGCGCTCGGTGCCGATCGCGATCTCCAGCTTCAGGAGACGGTCGGCGCCGGCAACCCGGTCGGCGGCGACCACCTCCGCCGTCCGCAGTTGGAGGCGTGCGAATTCGTCGATCGAGACGACGTTCTCGGTCGGCGGGCCGGGCTTTTCCGCTTGTTCGTGTGACACCGGTTTCTCCTGCGCTTGCGGTTTGCGTTTGTCGTGCCGGGGGAAG
>DATKYL010000484.1:0-3648 GCA_035528515.1 Acidobacteriota bacterium
ACCTTGACTAGTGCTCGTGTTGTCTCTGCACAGTGCATAGAATCGACCGTTCGCGCCCTTGAACGGCCCGATCGTCCCGCTTCTGAGTTGCGGGTATTCTTCGTTTGCGCTTATGCCAATATTCTGCGCCACTACCAGACCTCCATCCACGAATGCGCCGGGTCCAGCGCCTGCCACCACTCGATCGGATGCACGTTGACCATCGTGGGATCTCCGGCTGTCCGCACGAGGTGGATGATGTGACTGTGCGGCGTGCCCGGCGAGAGCAGCAATTCCGGCAGGTCGATCCAGCGGGTGCTCGGGTTCACACGAATCTCCACAAGCTCGGCATCGGTGTAACCCGTGCTCATCTCCTCGTCGATGATCCACGTGAACTCGTCGTCGCCCGTGCCGTTGCGGAGACGCGCTTTGAGTTGATTACCCTGCGTGATGTCGGAGTCCACGAGCACGACGTCGCCCCACATGTGGAGCGCGTTGCTTTGAATCCAGTCGGAAGGCTCCAGCCCGAAGACGGCGGTGTATCCCACGTCGCGGAATGCCCGGACGAGTACGCCCGTCCCGGCGCCTACCACGAGCACGCGGTCGGTCAGGGCGATGGGGTGCTCTGCGAGGATGGTGTTCCGCCGGTCGTACCACGCCTCCGGCAGGTCCTGCTCGCCCTGGTAGTTGACCTGCCAGCGTGTCGGCGCCGCCGAGAATCGGATGCGCTTCTGGCGCCGATAGTACGGAGGTCCGACGCGCGTCTCGATCGCGCCCCACGTCATGTCCGGCTGGCGCCATTCGTAGTCCGTGTACTCAGCGTGGGACTGTACGCGCGGTGCTACGGGAGAGTAGGCATCATCCCAGTCCTGATCGGTATTGTACGCTCGGAGAGGCATGACTCTTCAGGGTTTTTGCCCGGAGCTTGCGCAGGAATCGCCGCTCGGTCTTCGCCTCTGGTCCCGGCCGCGAGCGTAGTACCTCCAGGCGGCGATCTATGTCGGCCAGTGTCCACGAGACGGTCCCCCGTCCCCGGATTTCCGGCGTCAAGTTCAGTCCTGGCATCCTACTGCTCGGGCATCGTGACGGTGAGCGCAGAGATGGCGATCGTTCCACCTTCGACGACGGTTTTGGTGTCGAAGGTGATGTCGGTGGTGTCGGCCGCCTCCCCTGCCGTGCCCTGGAGGACGCATGCGGTATCGGCTGCGGCTCCGGGGTAGATCCGGAAGTGTCCGATGTCGCCTGATGCGTCCGCGTCAGAGTCCGAAGTGATCGCAGCGGCGGTCGCCACACCCACCGCAGAATCTCCGAATGCCGGGTTGGTGAAGATTAGCGTGCCCAGGAGGTCGCCGCTGGATTCATCACTCGGGTTGGTCGGAGGGGCACCGGTGCGGAATGCCATCGTACCGGGAGGCGTGCCGCCATCGATGAGATCGACGACGGCGTTGCAGGCCGCGTTTCGCGCTGCCGCTGAGATTTTGACGTTGGAAGCCATGATTTCTACGGGTTTGGTGTCCTGATGCCGAGGCGCTCCAGCACCTCTCGAATGATCTCCTCTTTCATGTCCTGAATGACCTCGTGTACGACAGATCGCACAAAGTTTCTAAGCCACTTCATCTTCAATCTGGTCTAGTACCTGTTGGACGTCGTAAACGGTCACACAAACGTTGTCGTCCTCCGTGACCGTACCTTGCTTCACAAGTAACATCGCCATGATGATCGCATCTCCGTCCGCTCCCGTCTCATCCACGACGGCAGGCAGTTCCCAGACGACGACCCGCTCGTCCTCCATCTCCACCCGGACGCTCCGCGCCTGCGGGCGCGTCCCGGCCGCATAGTGAATGTACGGTGCAGCAGTGATCAGTAGGCCACGCTCGGCTGCGTGTTTCTCCAGCATAGTTCGTGTCGTGTCGGTGAGCTTGCGCCGCATGGCTCGCACTTTGTCAGGCTTCGAGTCGTTCGAGCCTCGCATCCACCTGCTGAAGTAGTCGAAAAATCTCCGCATGGCTAGGTGTCTCCGGTTGCGTCAAAACACGCCTCACGTCGGACAGCAGAACAATCACCTTCTGATCGTCCTCGCGCATCTGGGTCCTGAGCGTTTCCGTGAGCTTCTTCTCTTCCTTGAAGAGGTAGCCGAGGAACCCGCTCAGCCCGCTGATTGCAACTCCCGCTCCAGACAGCAGCAAAAGGATAAGTTGTTCGCTCATAGCCCGACCCATGTATGAGCCGCGCCGGCGGCTCGTTGCGCGTAATCATGTAACGGTTTGTGATCTGCGCCTCGGCTGTCTCGTGTCTGGCGGTCAGTCGGGGCGCATTTTTTATGTGATAGAACCCTCCAGTGTCAGGGTGTATGTGCGTCCTGCGGTTGAATCTGCCAGCCGTTCGAGCGCGTCAGCGATCCGTGTCAACTGCACCAGCGTCTCATCGACCGGCGGCTCAGGTACCGGCGGTTCCGGGTCCGGCGGCTCAGGTACTACTCCTTGCCAATCCGCGAGAGCTCTGGCGCGGCTGATGGCCAAGTGAAGGTCCGTTGACGGCCCGATCAGCACCTCGTCGTCGACCAGAGCACCCTGGTCATCGACGAAGCGGTGCTTGACGTCCACCATAGAAGTCGCGTTGTCCCAGGTCGCTCCGATCGTGTCTGAGAGGATTTCCCACGTGTTCGCGGCGAAGTCCATGACAGGCGCGAGGCCATGTATCGGCCCGATCGCGGTCGGATGCTGCAGGTACAATTCGTTGCCGGCCGCAGAAATCTTGGCACCCCCGGTTGCCACGAACGCCTCGCCGCTCGTCTTCGGCAGGAGGATCGTCTGCGGGATGCCGTCGCGTACCCAGATGGATCCGGTCACGGACACGTTCGCCCTGGTATGTGCCGAGATGAATCCCCGCGTGTTGTGGCCGCCGATGTTCGACACCGTCGCGTCGCAGCCGGACACCTGCACCATGTAGCCCGTGCCATTCTCGCCGTAAATGTTGCGGATCGTGACCGGGTACTTTTGCTTGCCGACCCCGATCATGGCGTAGACTTTCTGCGTCCCGCCGTGGTAAGGCTGTCCGTCGAGCAGCCAGTTCGTCGACGGGCCGAAGTACAGGTACTCGGCCAGGAAGCCTCCCTCATGGGCTGTATCGTGCAGCGTCACCACGTCCGCGCATTGCGTGTCCCCGATGTGGACGCGACTGATCTCGTGATGGTGCGTCTGGAAGTGCGCGACGGCTCCGGTCATCGAGGTTTGGAACTCCGTCAACGCGACGAACGGCGCGACGACGTTGAAGAGCGCCCTCCCGCCGGATTCGCATTCTGATTCGGATGCGCCGGCAGCCAGGTCCCGCGTGATCATGGCGAGATTCACCGGATCAAACGACGCGATGATGAGCGGGCGCTGCTCGTCGAGCCCGCCGAATCGCACCCACTGGTTCAAGTTCCAGTGGTGCGTTCCCGGCTTCAGGAGGATCGCCCGGTATCGCTCCCGGTCGGTCGCGTAGATCGCGACGGCCGCTTCGAGTGAGCCGCCCGGTTCCAGCGGGATGATCTGATCCGTCGTCAGTTTACTGCGCCATTCAGGGTCAAGCATGTCAGGCGGCGAAGATTATTGCCGTACTTGTGATGAGTGCTCCGTTTGCAAGTCTCACGGACAGGTACCAGGTACCGGCTCCCGTCTCGGTGATGTC
>DATKYL010000485.1:0-3616 GCA_035528515.1 Acidobacteriota bacterium
ACGCAGTGTCCGGCGGCTTGAAGGCTCGCTGATGTCCAAAAGCGACCGCCGTCCCAGAACGACGATCTCCTCCCCCAGCGGCAGCACGGTCGGGGTTAGCTCGACGATGAGATCGGTCGCGCTCCCGGGCCGGACCTCGACGTTCTCCTGTCGCCAGCGGACGTACCCGATCATCGAGACCTGGACCGCGTAAAACCCCGGCGGCAGATCGTCGAAGGCAAACCGGCCACCGGCGTTGCCCGCCGTCCCCCGGCCCAGAATCGGGAGATAGACGGATGCCCCGACCAGGGTATCGCGAGACTCGGAGTCGAGAATGACGCCGGCGATGCTCCCCGATTCCGCGGCCCGCGGCCCATCGGGCGCGGCCACGATCAGGATTGCGATACACGGGAAGAGAAGTCTGGCGAAACGCACTGAGAGAATCGGAATCATCCTGGCGGTCCCCGTCGGCGACACCCCCAAAGAAGCAAATCCGGCCGCACGCCGCAATGCCGTCCTCATGGTACTTACCGCTGAGGCGCCGGAACATTCCCGGCCGATCTCGAATCGGCGATAATACCGGGTGCCGACGGGCTTTCGGGCAAATCGCCGTTGGCGATCACAACCGGGTACGCATTTATTGGGATCGCGATGACGGAACAGGAAAAACCGACAATCAAGATCGTGACCACGAACCGCCAGGCCCGGTTTCGGTATGAAATCCTGGAGACCGTGGAGGCAGGGCTCGTGCTGACCGGGACCGAGGTCAAGTCTCTGCGTGAGGGTAAATGCAACCTGCGAGAAGGGTATGGCGTCATCGACAATCAGGAAGCGTGGCTCCTGGGAGTTCACATCCCGGAGTACACCGAGGGGAACCGCTTCAATCACGACCCGACGCGCCGGCGCAAGATGCTTATGTCCAGCAGGGAAATCCGTTATTTCGGTGCGCAGACCCAGCAGAAAGGGCTGACGTTGGTCCCGCTGAGAGTCTATTTCAAGGACCAGCACGCGAAGATCGAACTGGGCCTGGGACGGGGCAAGAAGCTGTACGATAAGCGCCAGACCATCATCGAGCGCGAGACCGAACGCCAGATGCGTCGCGAGAAATTCCGGCGCCGGTGACCGGCGATCGTATGTTGAAACGTCGGACCATATTCCGTGCCGCGTCGCAGCTTGTGGCGGCGGCGATACTGGCGGTCGTACTGACCGCCTCGGTCGCCGAGGCGCGTTCGATCGACGTGGAAATCAACGGTGAGAAGGCCCGTCTCAAAGCGTACAGGTCGCGCGACCTCGACTACGTCTCATTGGAGAGTCTGCTGCGTTTTCTGGGGGCGTCGGTCGCGATCGAGCGACGCACTATGACGCTCCACGCCGAGTTGGACGGTTATCACTGGCAGTTTTGGGCGAATTCCGGCATGGTGGGCAAGGACGACGATGTCCTAGTTCTCGGCGACCCGATATTAGAACTCGGCGGCGAACTGGCCGCCCCTACCATTGAGATCGGCGCGCTGTTGAGCCGTGCCGCCGATCGGCGAGTCGAGTGGCTCCCGGAGGAGCAGACGCTGATCATCGGCGGCGGCCGTTTCAACATCACCGGGTATGGCATCGAGGTCCGGGATAACGGGATCCTGCTGGAGTTCGGGCTGACCGAACGGCTACCCCACGAGCTGGGTCACTCGGAGGGGAACTGGATCAACCTCACGCTTCACAACGCCCGGCTCGACCCGGAGAAGTTCCGTCTGCGGCGCCGGCAGGGGCCGGTGCGCGAGATGCGCGCGTACCAGTTCGATCAGTCGGCTCAGATTTCCATACGGATGTACCGGCCGTTCGAACGGTACTTCGCCACGCTCGATGAGGACCCCACCCGCCTGTCGCTTCTGATCCAGGATGAACGAGCCGCGACGCGTGCCGCCGCGGAGGCGGCGGAACCACCGGAAACGCGCCGCGCCGACGGACCGATCGATCTGGTCGTGATCGATCCGGGTCACGGCGGCGACGATCCGGGAACGATCGGCCGGCGGAGCGACTGGGCCGAAAAGCACGCCACCCTGTCAATCGCCGAATTCACGCTGGCCTATTTCGAGTCCGAGGATGAGTGCCGGGCGCTGCTGACGCGCCGTGACGACGAGCTGCTGTCTCTGAGTGAACGCGCGCGTATCGCGAATGAGGCGGGCGCCGATCTGTTTGTCTCGATCCACGTTAACACCTCACCCGATCCGAATGATGCCGGTTCGCAGACGTTCTTCTGGGCTCCGGCGGCGAACGACGATGGGCTCGCGGTCGCGTCGCGCGAGAACGCGAGTGACATCGCGTACCGAACGGTCGCATCGGACAGCGACGAGGCGTTGCCGACCGACGTTTTCGGCCGGGCCGCCGAGTATCAGCAGTTTTCCACCGAGTTGGCGCAGTTGATTCAGGCGGAACTCGAAGAGGAGTTGGACATTCCCAGCCGCGGGGTCGATCAGGCGGAGTTGGACGTGCTGGCGGGACTCGACATGCCCGCGGTCGTCGTCGAGTGCGCGTTCATGAGCAATCCGAAAGAGGAGAATCTGTTGCGGCGCGAGTCGTTCCACCGGCGGGTCGCCGCCGCAATTTACCGCGGCATCATGGAGTACAAGCGCCGGTACGATCCGGGCGGGTAGGCGGGATTCTGAGTATTCCCTCATGAAAGATCGACCGATCGGCATATTCGATTCCGGCGTGGGCGGGCTGACCGTCGTCGACGCGATGACGCGCGCGTTTCCTGCCGAGTCGATCATTTACTTCGGCGACACCGGGCGGTACCCGTACGGCGTGCGTTCGAAGAAGGTCCTCATCGAGTTCGCGTTGCAGATCGCCGGCTTCCTTGAGGATCAGGGGTGCAAGTTCATCATCATAGCCTGCAACTCGGCCTCGGCGGCCGCGCTGCCGGAGGTGACCGCGGCGGCCGGTGTGCCGGTTATCGGCGTGGTTGAACCGGGCGCCCAGGCCGCGGTGGCGACATCGCGGACCCGCCGCATCGGCGTGATCGGAACCGAGGCGACGATCCAGTCGGGCACCTACACCACCGCGATCCATCGTTTGGCGCCCGAGGCCCGGGTGGAAGCGCGTGCCTGTCCCCTCTTCGTCGCGTTGGCTGAGGAAGGTTACGCCGGACACAAGGTCACGCGGATCATCGCGGAGGAATACCTCGCCCCGTTCAAGGATGACGGCGTCGATACACTGGTCCTCGGATGCACACACTATCCCCTCCTCAAAGCCGACATCGCCGCGGTCATAGGTCCGGGCGTGCGGCTGGTTGATTCCGCCGAAGCGGTCGCGCAGGCGGTGGGAGCGGAGTTGATCGGACGCAATCACCATCGCGAAACAGACCGCGCCCGTGAGCATCAGTACTTCGTCTCCGACACGCCCGAACGTTTCAGCCGGGTCGGGGAACGTTTTCTCGGACGTCCGGTCGATCCGGTCTCGGTGATCGACTTGGAGACGCTGGCGCATCGCCGCGCAGATGCCGTCGATGCCCCGGTGAAAAGACCGTGAGTTCATCCCAGCCCGAATCAGAGCCGGCCCGCCGTCAGCTCGTGCTCGCGACTAACAATGCACACAAGATCGCCGAGATTCGGGCGATCCTCGGCGACTTGCCGATAACGGTTCTGACCGC
>DATKYL010000486.1:0-8300 GCA_035528515.1 Acidobacteriota bacterium
TCGAACCGACCGTCCTCGTCGAAATCACCAACCGCCGGCGGACCGGCAGCGTTCGTCGGTACCGCTATATCAGCCAACTTCACGAAAGAGCCGGCCAGACTGTCATATTTGATGATGACAGCCCTCGCGGTACCGCCCAGAGTGTGGGGCGTGACGAAGATCTCAATGAAGCGGTCGTCGTCGATATTGGCGGCGGCCGGGTACATCACGACATTGAACCCAGACCACTCATAATCGGCCAGCAGAGCACCATCCGGCGAAGAGTGGATGAGGAGGTGATCCCCGTACTGTGAGACAATCTCCACGCCGCCATCCTGATCCAGATCCTCAGCGAGGCACGGCGCGGCGCTGGCAATCGGGATGATCGTCGTACTGTAGCTGAGATCCGCAGCGAAGTCATAGCGGTTGATGCAGCTATTATCCGGGTCGGCATCGTACAACTCCCAGACATTACGCACGCTGTCGAAGCGTACTGCATCGGCTTCCGATGCCAGGTCCATCTCGAAGCTCGGTGGACAGTCAATACTGAAGCCAGTAGCCAGGAAATCGGCCTCATCCCGGCTTCCGGTGGTGGGCTGGTCCTGATGCACCGCCCAGTCCGGGATGATACCGCCAAAGAAAAGCTGGGCGAGTGAATCCGCCCGCGTCACACGCTCGGGCACCGCCTCTCTCCCTGACGGCCTCCCGTGCCCCCCCGCCCCGATCAATCCCGTGACGAGAAGCACGACCAGTGCCAC
Source organism: Acidobacteriota bacterium (assembly GCA_035528515.1). Taxonomy (GTDB): domain Bacteria; phylum Zixibacteria; class MSB-5A5; order WJJR01; family WJJR01; genus DATKYL01. The sequence goes on from DATKYL010000486.1 coordinate 738, forward strand.
CAGGCACCCTGTCGTGAATAACTGTCTCACATCTTCAATATATCGGTAAGTTGCTTTTTTCCAAGCGCGGGAATGGCGTCGTAAAGGTAGAAAAAGCAGATTCCTCGGTGCCTTCGCAATGCCCCCTATCTGTGTCCGCCTCAGGCGGATTCGGAATGACGGTCTACGGTTCTTCAGGATACGGAATATTCAAGTCATTCCCGCGCAGGCGGGAATCCAGCAGCGGCTACCACTGCGCCCTGGACCCCCGTTTTCACGGGGGTGACGACTTACATATGGAGGATCGGCGTCACTGTGTTACGGCCTGACCGGCCACAACGACCTCCGCCACCCGGTGCGCCAGCTTCACACAATCGTTGAGGCCGACGCCGTAGAACGCGTTGCCGATGAAATGCAGGCCGGGGTGGCGTTGCGCCATTTGTTCGATTTTGGCGCGGCGTTCGCGGTGGCCGAGGGTGTATTGGGGGATACCGTATTCCCAGCGGTAGATGCGGGTGAAGACGGGTGGGGCTTTGATGCCGAGGAGCGGGTCGAGTTCGTTGTGGATCGTTTGCCAGAGTTCGTCGTCAGACATTGAGAGGACCGCCGGATCGCCGGCGCCGCCGAGCATCGTGCGGAGCTGCACGTATCCTGACGGGGCGCGCTCGGCGAAGATCGACGAGGTCCAGATCGATCCGAGCGTGCGCAGCTTCTGATTGCGCGGAATCAGGAAACCGAATCCGTCGAGCGAACGCGTGATGTCCTCCTGCCGATGACCGGTCGCGACCACGATGATCGGCGCATACGGGATCGCGCCAAGCGCATCGGCCAGATCGTAATCGAATTCACGGATCGCCGCCGCCGCCGCTAAGGTCGGACAGGCAAAGACGAGGTTGCGGGTCTGCGTGCGGTTGCCGTCGGCGTCGATGACGGTCCAGTGGTCGTCCTTCCGCTCGACTTTCACGACGTTGCGACCCAGACGGATGATCGACGCGTAACGCTCGCCCATACGTTCAGTGAGGACATCGAGGCCGCTGCGAAACGAGGTCAGACGCCCGCCCGGTCCGGCCGGGCTGCCCGATTTCGTCTTCGGGACTCCCTCTGCCCTCTCGCGGCGGTGCTTCTCCCTCATCTTCGCGATCATCGCCCGCACGAGCCCGCCGTACTGTATCTCCATCTCGCGCATGATCGGAAAACAGGCGGGCAACGAGAGTTCACGCGCGATCCCGCCGTAGACACCGGAGACCATCGGATCGACAAACGTGGCGGCGGCCCCCCGTCCGATCCTCCGCGCGGCGAAATCGAAGACCGACTCGTCGCCGTCGTCGCGTCGGGCACGGATAAACGGCTCGCCGAAGATGCGCAGTTTTTCGAGGGGATTGAGCAGGCCGGTTGTCAGGATCTTCAGAGGCGAAAACGGGACCGGATGCAAACGGCCATTCTTGACGATGAAGCGATCCTCGCTCTGGTCATTCGCCGGTTCGAGTTCGCTGGTGAGACCGATGCCCTCGACCAACTGCCGGGTCAGCGGTTCGCGATCGAGAAAACCGTTTGGGCCCCAGTCGACCGAGTACCCGTCGGTGCGGTCGGTGCCGATGGTGCCGCCGAGACGATTCTCCGCCTCCCACAATTCCCAGCCGGCCAGATCGGATTTCGTCCCCAGCCAGTGCGCGAATGCGAGGCCGGAGATGCCGCCGCCGACGATGAGGCCGTTGAGTGTGGTCACGTCAAATCGCCCGGATGAGACAGGGTTGCGTTGTCCGGAAACAGGTGCTACACGGTGCGCGAGAAGATCGGTTTCTTCTCGGTGGCTTTTTCGACCAGTTGCGGCAGGTGCGCATCGAAGACCATCGCGATGTTGCGCACGAAGTGCCGTCCGCGCGGGGTCACATCAAATCCCCGGGAGGTCCGCACCAGCAATCCGTCGTCAAGGAACTCCTTGAGCCGCTCGATTTCAGGGGCAAAATACGACCAGGGATCGATGCCGAACTCGCGCCCGAGCCGGGGGAAATCGAGCTGCATCCGGCACATCAGCGCGAGTATCACCCTGCGGCGGATCGCATCATCTGAGGTCAGCGCCCAGCCGCGATGCGTCGCGAAACCGTCCTCGTCGATCCGCCGGTAATACGCGCCGAGCCGCGCGTCGTTCTGCGCGAAGCAGCCGGCGATCTCGCCGATCGAGGAGACGCCAAGCCCGATCATATCACGCGAGGCCGAGATCGTGTACCCCATGAAATTGCGGTGCAGGCGGCCGTCGGAAAGTCCCTGCGCCAGTTCATCGGTCGGCAGCGCGAAATGATCGAACCCGATCGACTCATACCCCGCATCGAGGAAGCCTGAGACCGCGCGCTCGAAGAGCGCGAACTTTTCCGGACCTTTCGGGAGCGTCGCCTCGCTGATCTGCTGCTGCTGCGGTTTCACCCAGGGCACATAGGCGTAGGAGTAAACCGCCAGCCGGTCAGGACGCCAGCGGGCGATCTGCTGGATCGTATGATCGAATTCGGCGACCGTCTGCTCCGGGAGGCCGTAGATGATATCCATGTTAATCCCGGTGAAGCCGAGTTCGCGTCCGAGATTGTAGGTCGCCTCGGTCTCCGCCATCGTCTGGCCGCGGCCGATCGCCTCCTGCACCGCGGGATCGAGATCCTGCACACCCATCGACAAACGGTTGAAACCGAGATCGCGCAGGAAACGCATCTGCTCCGGGGTGGTGACGCGGGGATCGACCTCGATTGCGATCTCCGCATTATCATCGAGCCGAAACACGGTGTTCAGCTTTCGCCAGAGACGCGCCATCTGGTCGATAGTCAGAAACGTCGGTGTACCGCCGCCCCAGTGAAGTTGCAGAAGACGACGCCCCACGCCGATCCGTTCGACCGTCTGATCGATCTCCCGGAACAGGTAGTCGAGGTAACGCTCGACCGTCTCCGGGCGTTTGGCGATCACCACATTGCACCCGCAGAAGGTGCAGCGGTCGTGGCAGAACGGGAGATGCAGGTACACCGACAGCGGCCGGTTGGTGGCCCCGAACTGCAGGAGAAACGAGCTGTACTCCTCCGCACCGAAATCCTCGGTCCAGACCGGTACGGTCGGATACGACGTATACCGCGGTCCCGGCCGGTCGTACTTGCGCAGCAGTTCGACCGGGACGCTCTCCGTGGTCGCTGCCCTGGTGCTGTCACTGCCGCTCATTGGTCGTTTCCCGCAGTCTGCAGTCTCGGTCTCCGTGCATGAACGTGCTCGACCAACACCCGCAGGTTTTCTTCCGGGGTCGGGGGTAGGATGCCGTGACCGAGATTGAAGACATGCCCCTTGCCGGTCGTGTCCATTTCGTCCACGATCGTGTCGACCCGCCGACGGATCTCATCGGGCGTTCCCAACAGGGCGACCGGGTCGAGATTCCCCTGCAATGCGGTCTGCTTCGCACACTTCGCGGCAGCGGCCGGGAGGTCGGTCCGCCAATCGACGCTCACTACATCACACCTCGTATCCGACAGTGCATCAACGAGATGCGATGATCCGTTAACGTAGAGAATGACCGGCACATTCGGCCGTCGGATCTTCGCGATGATCGCCTGCATGTGGGGCAGCACCCAGCGGCGGTAATCGGCGGCCGAAAGCAAACCGCCCCACGAATCGAAGAGCTGGACCGCGTCGGCGCCGGCATCGATCTGGGCATTGAGGTAGTCGGCAATCGCATCAGCGAAATGCTTCATCAGTTGTTCGGCGGCGTCGGGCTCACGATAGAAAAACTGCCGCGCGGTCGGATATTCGCGCGAGGTCTCCCCTTCGATCGCATAACAGGCCAATGTAAACGGCGCGCCGGAGAAGCCGATCAGCCCGACCGGTTCGGGGAGTGCCGCCCGTACCTGGCGCAACGCGTTCATCACATAGCCGACGTCGGCTCTGGGATCGAGCGGTTTCAACCGTGCGATCTGATCGGGGCGACGAATCGGGACGGCAATCTTCGGCCCGGGAGCGAACGTGACCGGCAGCCCCATCGGCGGCAGGATCACCATGATGTCCGAGAAGATAATCGCCGCGTCGAGATCGAACTGCCGCACCGCATCTAATGTCACCTGCGCCGCCAACTCCGGCGTGTGGCATAATTCGTCGAAGGAGTGTTTGGTGCGGACCGCCCGATATGACGCCTGGTAGCGTCCGGCCTGGCGCATGATCCAGATCGGCCGCCGCCCGACCGGACGACCGTAGCACGCTTCGATAAAATCGCGTTTCACTGTCATCGAGTCGGATCCTCAGGCCGCAGCCATGATCCCGTCGGTCAACACCGCCGCTGCGGTCTTCAACGACTGGTCGTCATGTGCCGTCGAGATGAAGCCGACCTCATAGGCCGACGGGGCAATATAGACACCGCGCGCGAGCGCGTAATGAAAGAGCTTGCGGTAACGTTCGACCGACTCGCGGGCAATCTCACCCGGATGTCGCGGTGGTCGCGCCGAACCGAGATTGAGCCAGAAGATCGAGCCGATGCGAACCAGCCCCATCCCCTGCGCCGCCAGATCGACCCGCGAATGAATCTCCGCCTCAAACAGCGACGCGGTCATTTCGAGACGGTTGTAGACATTCTCGTCGGCGATCACGTTGAGGGTCACCAGACCGGCGCGCATCGCCAGCGGATTCCCCGACAGTGTCCCCGCCTGATAGACCGGCCCGAGGGGCGCGATCTTTTCCATGATCTTCGCCGGACCGCCGAAGGCGCCCACTGGAAGGCCGCCGCCGATCACTTTGCCGAAGGTCATCAGGTCGGGCGTGAAACCGAATCGCTCGGCCGCGCCGCCGCGTCCCAGACGGAAACCGGTGATGACTTCATCGGAAATCAGCAGCGCCCCGTGATCGTGGGCGATCTTCACCAGCCCGGGCAGGAACCCGTCCGCGGGCAGAATCAGTCCGTTGTTGGCCGCTACCGGCTCGACAATGATCGCCGCAATGCGATCGCCATGTTGATCGAAGAGGGAACGGACCGAGTCGAGATCGTTGTAGGTCGCGACCAGGGTCTGATCGGCAAACGCTTTCGGCACACCCGCCGATGACGGAGTCCCGAAAGTCGCCAGTCCCGAACCGGCCTGCACCAGCAGGTAGTCGGCGTGGCCGTGGTAACAGCCGGCGAACTTGACCAACAGGTCCCGTCCGGTGTAGCCGCGTGCGAGACGGATCGCCGACATCGTCGCCTCGGTCCCCGAGGAAACAAAGCGCACCTGCTCGACTGGGCCAACCCACTCACACACTTTCTCGGCCAGCAGAACTTCGGCCTCCGTCGGCGCACCGTAGCTGGTACCGGCGTGCGCGGCCTGACCGATCGCCGCCACAACATCGGGATGCGCGTGACCGAGAATCAGCGGCCCCCACGACATGCAGAAATCGATGTACGTGTTCCCGTCAACATCGGTCAGATGGCACGCCTGCCCCGACGCGACGAAGCGCGGTGTCCCGCCGACCGCGCCGAACGCCCGCACCGGTGAATTGACACCTCCCGGGATGACTTTCGTTGCCCGGGTCATCAGGGCATCGGATTGGGTGGTCTTCATATCAGAAATGATATCCGTTTCAGGAGGCATTCAGTAATCCCTGTCACACGGATCCGGCGGGCGGAGCCCGTTTTGGTGGGCGTAGCCCGCCCTACCATCCAGCAGAGCCCCGCTTCGCGAGGATCTGCGACCCACCAGATCATCCCTCCAACCATTTCCCCTTCAGGACGTCGCGCAAGTGATAGGTGAGAATGATCGACGCGCCCGCACGGGTGATTGCCGTCAGATTCTCGAGCACCAGCTCACGCTCTTTGGCCAGTCCCTCGCGCGCCAGGAGCTTCACCATCGCGTATTCGCCCGACACATTGTAGGCGGCAATCGGCAAATCGACCGACGTGGCCAGGTCGCGAATCACATCGAGGTAGGCGAGCGCCGGTTTGACCATGATGACATCGGCGCCTTCGTCGATGTCGAGTTGCGCTTCGAGACGCGCTTCGCGACGATTGCGCCAGTCCATCTGGTATGACTTGCGGTCGCCCTCCTGCGGCGCCGACTCGGCGGCGTCGCGGAACGGCCCGTAGTAGGCCGAGGCGTACTTGGCAGTGTAAGCGAGAATGCCGACATGGGCCATACCCGCATCGTCGAGGGCACAACGGATCGCCCCGACGCGACCGTCCATCATGTCCGACGGCCCGACCCAGTCGACCCCGGCCTGTCCCAGACGCACCGCCATCTTCGCGAGTATGTCGAGCGATGAGTCATTGTCCACATCACCGTTGACCATCAGGCCGCAGTGGCCGGAATCGGTGTAGGCACACAGGCAAACATCGGCGGAGACAAACAGCTCATCGCCGTACTCGCTTTTCAAACGTTCAGTTGCCCGCACGACCGGATTGTCATCATCCCAAGCCGCATCGGCGTCCGCGGATTTACGTTCGCTGACACCGAAGAGCATCACATTGCGGATGCCTAATTTCATATCGGAGTCGATCGACGCGATCAGTTTGTCGACCGACTCGCGGTAGATCCCCGGCATACTGGGAATCTCCACGCGGCCGACCGAACCCTCATCGACGAAATAGGGCTGAATCCACTGGTCCGGCGTCAGCCGCGTCTCGCTGACCAGATCACGTATGCGCGGTGTACGGCGCAAGCGGCGGGGTCGCCGGTGCGGTGAATAGTCCATTGATTACCTCGGCCGTTCCTTCCAAAGAGCGTTCGGGGGACTCGTATACCAGCTTCGACCCGGCGGCCAGGAGCGCCTCGGTCGTCGCCGGGCCGATCGCCACCACGACGACTTTGTTGTCAACCGGACGCCGCGCGATAAGAAAGCGCGCCGCCTGTGGACTGGTAAAGACAATTGCATCGGGATCGGGCAGGGCGGCAATCGATGCCGCCAATTGCGGATGCTCGCGCGTATCGTAGCAGACCAGTCGCTCGAAGCCGTCACACTCCACCGCCATTTCGGTCTGGAGCGTGTCGGACGCCACGCGGGCACAGGGAAAGAGAATTCGGCCGACGTGCTCCCCGGCCGCGTCGGCGAAGGACTCCGCCAGCGCGTGGGCATCGGGGACATCGGAGATGAAGCTCACTTTCCAGCCCTGCTGTACGATCGCCGCGGCGGTCTTGTGGCCGATCGCCGCCAACCGCGGGCGTTCACCCAGGGTGACGCCGTGTTCCCGCAGGATTTCGGCAAAACGCTGGACCGCAATCTGGCTGGTCAGAAAAACCCAATCGTAGGAGTCGAGGTTCCGGGCCGCCGCGGTGTGCGCGTCTTTCGATCCCGCCTCGATCGCATAGAACGTCGGCACCGCCCAGACATCGAAGAGGCTCTCATCGCAGGCAGAGCGAAACGCCCCGGCGCGTTCCGATTCGCGGCTGATCCAGACGCGTGTGCGCCTCCCGCAGACGTCGTGCTGCGCCTCGCCGCGGAGGAACGACTCGACGGCGACTAAGACGGCTTCCCCGTCGTGGCCCGCGACGACGATCCGTCGCGGCGCCGCCGGGTCGGCCGTGCCCAGAAACGCGGACAGGCGCAGACCGTGCCCCGTCTCGTCGGCTGCGGCGCCCAACGCCAACTGACAGCCGCCCTCCAGCC
>DATKYL010000487.1:0-5544 GCA_035528515.1 Acidobacteriota bacterium
TCGGTGAAACGCCGCCAGAAGCGCTGGATGGGCCAGCCGCGGAAACGGCCCAGGTCGATCGTCAGGGAAACCGAGAACGCAACGAAGACCACCGCGACCGCGATGCTGCGATCAACCAAGTGATAGCCGATCGGTATGCTCAGCGCGAAGAGGTGAAGCAGCTTGCGCCAGACTTCAGCGGTGTACTCCAATTCCGCTTTGTCGCTGGGCGCCGTGTTCATATGTGCTCGGGGATGGTTATGCCGGCGAGGCGGTCAGGGTAGCGGGTGACGCCGTGGCGGCGCTCGAGCACGCGTATGCGCGCACGCCGTTCCTCCTCCTGCATGCGCGTTCGCAGCATGTTGCGAACGCGGCCCCAGGCTTGCTGCAGCGTCTGCGGCGGGTTGAGAAACTCGTCTGTGTGTGCATAATAGTACGCGGTGATGGCGGCACTATCCGGCTGGATCTCGGTGGCACTGAGGTGCATGCGGACGATGCCCTCCTGTTCATGGAACTCCTGCTGGTGCTGGAGTTCCTGAACCTCCGGTGCGTCGAGGTATCCCAGATCGCGCAGCATGCCGTTCCAGACAGCCCGGCGATAGTATCCGGTCGTCAACACTTCCCGCTTCTGCTCCGGCGTGAGAGGCGCCCCCCCGAACCGGATCTGCAGGCTCGCCTTGTCGGTCAGGTACTCGGCGGCGTAGATCGTGTCGCGGCCGTTGACGACGGCCAGCGGCGTTCCGGGATCGAGGGTCTCATCGGGGATCTCCAGCGCGGCGGCGTCGACCTCGATCGTGCCGGCGGCCTCAAGTGAGTCGGCGATTCTCTTCACGATCACCCCGGTCTGATCCTTGGCCAGCAGCCGGGCGATATCCGAGGCGATCTCCGCGTCGATGGGGACCGGCCCCGCGTCGCGCGTCTTGAGGACCTGGACGATGTGCCAGCCCTTTTCGCTCTGGAAGGGGCGCGTGATCTTGTGCCGCGGCAACGCCAGGCAGGTGTCGGCGAAAATCCCCGGCGCGAGCGAGTGCTCCGAGACCCAACCCATGATGCCGTCCGCGCCCTTACTGTGCGGTTCCTCGGAGTGCGCGCGCGCCATCGCGGCGAAGTCCTCGCCGTTGGTCAGCCGGACGTAGATCGAGTCGATCTTGCGCTTGGGTTCCCAGTCCTCATACAGCGGGTCGACGTACGTGCTGTAGTTCTTGGGGACGGCGCGGCCGTGGAGAGGGACAGTGATGTGCCGGATGAAGCGCTGGTCGCGCGAGGCGGTGTAGCGTGAGATGTTCTCTCGATAGAAGGAGTCGATCGTCAGTGAATCGATGCGGAACTCCGGCAGGAGATGACCCTCGTCGAAGAGTTTCCCGGCCTGAAGGGAGACCGCGCGCCGGAGACGCACGATGATCATGTACCGGTCGTGGAGGCTGACGCGGTGCGCCTCTTCGGTCACCAGCCGCTCGACGATCAGTTCTTCGAGGAGGTCGGCGATGCGTTCGCGGTCCGATGCCGGGCTCTGGCTTCTGAGCCGACGGCCCTCGATCAACCGGTTGAGATCGGCCGCGGTGACTGTTCCCGAACCGACGCGCGCCATGACGGTCTGATCCGCCGGGGTCTGGGCGGTCGCCGGGGCAGCCGTCAGCATAACGGTCGCCAGGAGGACGACACTGGCTGTTCTGATTCTCGCGCTGTGTCCGGATCGTGTCATGCCCGCTCCCTTATCGCGTCATACATCACCGATTATACACACTCGCCGCCGTGCGATCACGCCTCTTCCGCGCCGTGGTCGTCAGCGGAGAAGGAAACGAAGCGACACGCGATAAGTGTTGTCGAGGAAATCGTGGTCGGTCATGGCGGCGTCGATGCCCCAGCGTCCGACAACGAATCCCGCCCCGATCGCGAGGACCCCGGCGTCCGATCCGATGCGCCCGAAGAGGCGATCGCGATAGCCGACCTCAAGGCCCAGATGGAGATCGACCGATGTCGCGCCCATCCAGTACTGTGCGACCGTCTTGCGATTCTCAAAATAGGTTTCGGCCTCCGCCGCGACGGTGGCGGTTACGCCGTCGGCCACCGGCGGGAGATCGATCTCGCCGCCCCAGTTGATGTGGGGGACGACGGTTTCCTGCCGGCCAGTGTTGTATGACAGAAACGTGGTCGTAATATCGGCGAATTTCACACCGAACCGCGCTCGGCGCCAGTGTCCCCACCAGCCCAGATCGAGCCCCAGCCCCCAACCCGACGTTTGCGGAATGTCGCGCACGATCGCCTTGACCACGACACCCCAACTCCACCAGCGCGGTCCGGCACGGGCGAGGCCGAACCCGACCGACCAGTCGCCGTGGCGCGCCTCGCTGTCGACGCGTGCCTCACCGGTCGTCGAATCGTAGGCGGTCAAGAGGATGCCGCCGCCGCCGAGGTAGGTACCGTACGCTCCCCAGGCCCATCCCTGATCGTCACGAGCGGGAACCGTGACCGCCACGAAGTCATGATTGAGCAGCGAGCCGAACGCTTCGGCGTGCTGGGCCATCACCTCGGGCCGGTCCAGCGCGGCCAGAGCCGCCACATTCCAGAAAATCGAGGAGGCCTCGGGATAGGAGGCGGTAAAAGCGCCGCCGCGCCCGAGGGCCCGTCCGCCGACGCCGATATGGAACGGTTCACCGGCGTACTTGGTGGCCTGCACCGGTGCGGCGTCCAATGCGGCAAGGCAGCATAGCACCGATAGTGTCAGCCCCGCCGGCCGCCGGCCGCGTGTCAACCTCTGAGAATCTCGTCTGTTCCCGCACATCCTCTACTCCACAGACCTCCGGACCAACGATACAACAGATCGCGCGTGGAGGCGAGATCGGATCATCGAATCGGATTGCGGCGAAGGTGGAAGGGGCGGCACCCAGGCGGGAGGATATAAAAAGCTACCGCTGTTTAGTTTTATCCGAGAGGGGGGCAGGGAAACTCGGATAAAGTGCGGAAACAACGGTAGCTATTATTTTCGATGCTTTTTGACAGCACCCCTTCCAACGGGCAATTAACCCGTTGGGTGCCGAAAGTCAAATGGAAATTGGAAGGCGGCAGCAAAAAACGTGACCGAAATCTTGCTGCGCGGTGTCGCCGTCCCCTCAATTGGGCTGTCGGCAGATTCCGACCGGAGTTTATCCCTGCCCCTCGTCCTTCTTCAGAAAGCTCTCATAACTCATTGTCTTATAGTGGCTTCCTCCGACGTATTTGATCAAGGGCAGAAACTCGTGCGGCTTCTTGTATCCCTGGATGATACCGATCCGTCCGGCGTCCGAATCAAGGAACCAGAACATCGGATATCCCCGTACGCCATAGAGTTTGGCCAGATCTCGCTCCGTCATCGCCTCGCCCTCGTGGCTGGTCGGAGTGTTGGCATCTCCCCACACTTTGATCGGGACGAGGTTCTCAGCGAGATAGTCGATGACTTCCCTATCGGAGAAGGTATCACGGTCCATGCGCTTACACCACCCGCACCACGAGGCGGTGAAGTCGATCACGATCGGCTTCTTTTCTTTTTTAGCCTTGGCCACTCCCTCTGCATAGCTGTACCAGACGACCTTCTCGGGCTTGGCCACTGGGGCTCTGGCGGTATCAGCGGCCTCGGTCGTCTTCGTGTTCGTCGGCGGATCCTCTGCGGTGACAGAGGCGGTCGGCAGCAGGGCGGCGGCGATAATCCAGATGAGCAAACGGGCGAACTTCACATCGACTCTCCCTTGAGGTCTACAGACTTACACGGCCCAGAGGGCCGAAAGGTCCGCAACTACTTTCTGTCGTCGTATTTCTACCCCCGTGTACAGTAAACCGCATCATCCCCAAGGAGTTCCCTTAGGGAATCGACCAGCGTACGGTCCGGTTCGAGACGGAGGCGATTGGACTTGATTTTCACGGTCTTCGCACCCATCGGGAAATAAATATACACAATTCCGTTTCCATTGTCATATCGGCTGAGGACGGATTCCAATTGATCGAGGACACCGTCGGCGATCTGTTCGGGTGTCAGACGGATGTGTACGTCGAGGACCGCCCCCCGGAGAGCATCGGCGAGGGCCGAGGCGGACTGCAGGATCAGCTTGGGTCTCTCCCCTTCCCGGGTCGAGAGATGGCCGCCCAGCAGTACCAGCGAGTCGGTGGTGAGGATTTCCCGGTAGCGGCGATAGGGCTCCGAAAAACAGATGACTTCGATCGAGCCGCCAAAATCCTCCAGAGTGAGGAATGCCATTTGCTGCTGTTTGCGGTCGACCTGGGTTTTGACGTGGGTAATCACGCCGCCGATCTGGACTTCCGATTCGTCTGGGAGGTCGGCGGCCTGATCGGTGGTGGCGGTGGCGAAAAGTTCGAGTTCATCGGCGTAGGCACTAAGCGGGTGGCTCGAGACGAAAAACCCCAACGCCTCCTTCTCGCGCCCCCACGTTTCCTCGACCGTCCAGGCCGGGATATCGGGGAGGACCGGTTCGGTGTCGGCTTCGCCGCCGTTGCCCTCGAACAGGGAGGCCTGTCCGCGCCGGCGATCAGCCTGCGCCCGGGCGCCGTAAGTAAAGGCGCCTTCGAGTCCGGTCATCAGCTGCGAGCGGTGTCCGGCGAGGCTTTCGAGTGCGCCGGCGGCAATGAGGGCTTCGGCCGCCCGCTTATTCACCGCCCGCGCGTCGACACGGCGCGCGAAATCGTAGAGTGTGGTGAAGGGACCATCGGCATCACGGGAGGCCACGATCGCCTCGACCGCCCCCTCCCCCACATTCTTGACTGCGGACAGGCCGAAAAGAATGCGGTCGCCGATCGCGGTGAAGGCCGCGTGCGAGGCGTTGATATCAGGGGGGTCGACCGGGATGCCGAGACGGCGGCATTCGCGCATCAGGACACGGATACGGTCGGTGTTGTCCATTTCCGAACTCATCGTGGCGGCCATGAACTCAACCGAGTAGTGCGCCTTGAGCCAGGCACAGCGGTAGGCAAGCATCGCGTATGACGCCGAGTGCGAACGGTTGAAGCCATAGCGGGCGAACGTAGCGCAGAATTCGAAAATCGTCTCCGCGGTCTCCTGGGGCACGTCGCGCGCCACCGCCCCGTCGAGGAATTCCTGCTTCATGCGGGCCATGATCTGGGGGTTCTTCTTGCCCATCGCCTTGCGCAGTGTATCCGCTTTGGCCATCGAGAATCCGGCCAGTTCGCCGGCGACCTGCATCACCTGATCCTGGTAGACGATGACGCCGTAGGTGCTCTTGAGCACCCGTTCAATCTTCGCGTGCAGGTGCTCGACCGGTTTGGTGCCCTGTTTGCGCGCGATGTACTCGTCGATCATGTTGGCGTCGAGCGGGCCCGGCCGGTAGAGGGCGTTCATCGCAATCAGGTCCTCGAAGATCGAGGGACGCAGTTTGCGCAGATAATCGCGCATGCCCGATGACTCGAACTGGAAAATGCCGACCGTCTCCGCCGCCGCGAATAGTTCGTAGACCGCCGCATCGTCGAGGCCGATCTGATCCCAATCGACGGTGACGCCGCGATTGGCGGTGACCGCCGTGATCGCATCGTCGATCACGGTCAGGGTCCGCAGGCCGAGAA
>DATKYL010000488.1:0-5714 GCA_035528515.1 Acidobacteriota bacterium
AAAAACGGTGTGAAGCGGCGTCCCTGCGGTCCGAGCACACCGGCGAAGAAGTTGTCGAGCCCCTCGACCGCCATCTCGAGAAGATTCTGCAGGCGGCCGGGCATCAGGCTCTTGTGACGGGTGGCGAAATAAGCCAGAATCGACAGGCCGGCGGCCACGATAAACGCGAAGATCACGTTCTCCCAGTGGTGCAGAAAAGAGATAAAAGGAACATCGTGATAACGGGCCGACAGAAGCGTGATGACATTCGGCAGCTCGGGCGCCCCAGCCGGTTCGGAACCGCCACCGCCGCCATGCGGCGCCGTGGCCAGAAGCGGTGTGAGAATGCCGAGAATGAAAGCGGTCATTTCTTCGGTGTCACCATCGAGGGATCTGCGGCCGAACGGTCATCGAGATGCAGAAAGACGCGTCCCGCCGCCTTCAACAATACGACAACAAACAATGACGAGAAACCGACCAGCAAAGCAATCGGCGAAAAATAAGAAGAACTGAGAATGAAGTACCCGCCCACGTAGAGCACCGGGAACTTGATCGCCGCGAAGATATAAGTGCGGCGCCGATCGACTTGCTCCGGCGTCACGACCGCACGGAGCAGCTGTCCTAAGGCCCAGAAATTGGCGACGCCCCACAGACACCCGACCAGGAATCCCAGCGCGAAGTTGACCTCGTAGTATGAAGCGATCAGAATGAAGGCCAGCGCGCCCACCACCGCGGTCGCGCGCTGGACACGGGTCAGGAAGTCGAGATCCATGCGGGTTTTCGTGAGATCCATCTCAGGAGTCGTCCGTCTCGCGTGAGGCGCGTTTGATCAATCCCCAGACTTCCCTGCCCGATGCGATGAAGCCGAGTACGATCAGGGTCACCATCAGGTACGGCTCGGTGCCCCATTTCCGATCGAGCCACTCGCCGACGAAATACCCGATCAGGGGACCGAACATTAAGACAAACGGGATGGCGGTCAGTAGACCTACAGGTCGCAACCACCGGCCCGTCTCAGTACCTTTCGGCTGCTTCAAAGGCCGCCACCGGTCCCGTCCGTTTCGACCGGCCCCGGATGGTGCGCCGATCGACGATAGAACGCGAATATGTTCCCCCTCAAAAACGGAAGTCAAGACCATTCTCCCCGACTCATCGCCCATTGCCGGAAGCACGACCGTCTTCCCCATCTGAGGAGTCTCGCGAGGGTTCCCGATTCGACGGCGCGTTGTCCGATTCACCAGGGCGGCCCGTCACGGCGCAGCAGGACCGTAGGCGACAGGACCTTCCCTGGTGCCGCGGATTGCCGACTGGCTCAACCGGGATCGATCCCGCTATATTGCTCACGCATTCGGACCAGAGTCGGCGGGCCTGAGGGGGGCGCAGAGTCCAGCATGATCAAGTACCGATGAACGAGGACGTTGCATGAAAATCAGAGAATTAGGCGGCGAGTTCAAGCTCATCGAACGTATCGCGCGCCCGGCGAAGGATCCGCGCGTCATCTGCGGCATCGGTGATGACGCGGCGCTGATCCGTGTCGACCGCGGCGTCCAGATCGTCACGACCGACATGCTGGTCGAGGGCGACCATTTCTCCCGCGCGTACTTTACGCCCCGGCAGATAGGCATCAAGGCGATGGAGATCAATGTGTCGGACATCGCGGCCATGGGCGGGACACCGACTTATGCCCTGATTGCGATCGCGCTGCTCCGGAACACCGATGTCGAGTTCGTCGACGGGCTCTACGAGGGCATCTATGCGGTGGCCGACCGCTATGGCATTGACGTGATCGGCGGCGACACGACCCACGGGGCGGTCGTGGCGATCAGCGTGACCCTGATGGGAGAGGCCCATCAGGAACATCCCTGTCTGCGGTCCGGCGCACGGCCCGGCGATCACATCTTCGTGTCCGGCGAACTGGGCGGCTCCCAAGCCGGCCTCAGGCTCTTCCTATGCGGCATTGACGGATTCGACGACGTGAAGCGCAAACACACCGAGCCCTCGGCGCGATTGGACATCTCGCGGGAGGTGGCGGGATATGTCACGGCAATGGAGGACGTCAGCGACGGTCTGGCATCCGAGGTCCGAAATATCTGCCGCGCCAGCGGCTGCGGCGCGGTGATCAACGCCGATCAGGTACCGATCGCACCCCGGGTGCGGGAGGCGGCCAAGGCCGTATCCGGTGATGCGCTCGAATACGCCCTCTTCGGCGGTGAGGATTTTGAGCTGGTCTACACTGTTCCCCCAGAGTTCACCGGCCGGGCTCCGGGGTCCTGTGTCGGCGAAGTAAACGATACCAAGGTGATCACTATTCGACAGGGCGGAGAAGAGCTGACGCTGGAAGGCTCGGGGTACGACCACTTCGCGTAATTGTGGAGCGGAAGCTCCCACCCCGCGTGAGTCCGGAGGATCGACGATCGTCGAACAGCTCAATAATTCGGATATCAACCGCATCGGCGAGGTGGACCGGACCGAGCATGTAACCCTGAACTACGTCTACAAGAACGGTCGATTGGAGCCCTTTCCGTTCGAGTGCCACATCCCGCCCTGGACTCCCGAGCCCGGCAAGAGATCCAGCGTCCGTCGCATAATCGACCAGTTCGCCCCGATTCTGGAACGCGGCGGCGTGATGCTCGGGGTGATCGACAACGAGCAGCTGGTCGGGTTCGCAATCCTGCGCTACGATCTCGAGCCCGGAATGGCGCAGTTGGCGGCGTTGTTCGTCGGCAACGGCTATCGTCGGCACGGACTGGCGACGAAGCTCACCGCCGAGGTGATCCGGCGGTCCCGTGCTGACGGTGCGAAGAGATTGTACGTCTCTGCGACGCCCTCGGAGTCGGCGGTCGGTTTCTACCGGAGCCAGGGCTTCGAACTCGCCGAGAAGGTCAACAAGGAGCTGTACGCCCTCGAGCCCGAAGATATCCACATGATTCTCGATCTCGCGTAACAGGCAAACCCGGCTGCTACCCGCGGGCGCCCACATGGGGGCGCTCCTCCCACAACCCCCGGGGTCCCTGAGAGTTCTCTGCAACAAAATCATCAGGCAATCGTAGATCGGATCGGAGGCCCCACCTATTGTTTGCACAGGAGGATCTCGCACCTGCGCAAGCTCTTCGCATGTCGCATGTCGAAAACGAGAAACCGACGGCGGGGCAGCCCCACGTCAAACCGAGGAGCATCACGATGATGAGAAGACTTCTCCCCCTTCTGGCCTGCCTGTGCCTGGTTGCGAGTGCCCACGCGGCGGGTGACATCTCCAGAGAATTCCCTGTCTCCCCCGGAGGGCGGCTGGATATCGACCTAAGGTCCGGGGGCTCCCTTGATATCAACGGCTGGGACCGGGATGTGGTGTCGATCGAGGTCATGTTCCGTGATTGCGATCCGGACGACTATACGTTCGACTTCGACGCGACCAAGTCGGGTGTTCGCGTTCGGTCGGAGATGGAGCGTCGAGTGAACCGGAGCAACATTTCCATGAGAATCCGGGTGCCGGACCGGTTCGACCTGAAGCTCAGGACGGCCGGCGGTGGCATCAGCATATCCGACGTTGAGGGGACATTCCGGGGCAGCACCGCCGGCGGCAGTATCGAACTCGAACGCCTGACCGGCGACATCGACCTGTCGACCGGGGGCGGCACCGTCACGGTGACCGACAGCCACTTGGACGGTGAGGTGACGACCGGCGGCGGCAAGGTACTGGTCGAGAATGTCGACGGTGATTTCGACGCCAACTCGGGCGGCGGCGAGGTGGTCTTCAAGAATGTCTCGACCCCGATCCGGGACTATCCCAAGGATCAGGTCCACATCCGCAACGCTGGCGGCGAGATCAAAGTCAACGACGCCCCCGGCGGCGCCGATGTCAGCACCGGCGGCGGCAATGTCCGTATCCGCAGCGCCAATGAGTTTGCGATCGCCAGTACGGGCGGCGGCGACATCACGATCAACGCGGTCGATGGCTGGGTGAAAGCGACCACCGGCGCCGGCGACGTTGAGGTGACGATGATCGGCGATCCCGACAAGGGGCGACGCGATGTATCGCTCCTGACCGGGATGGGCGACGTAACCTTGACGGTTCCGCGTGATCTCGAAATGGACATCGAGGTGGAGATCGCCTACTCGAAGGGAAAAGAGAACAAGTACCGGATCGTCAGCGACTTTGATCTCGAAGAAACAAGAACCCGTACCTGGGATCGTTCACACGGCACGCCGCTGAAGTACATCTACGGCGAAGCGCGCATCGGCGACGGCCGCAACCGGATCACGATCCGGACGTCGCACGGGAATGTGTATTTGAAGAAGGGGCGGTAGGGGTCACCGACCGACACCGATCCGAGAGGGCACTCAGTAGTACACACGCACGCCGCGTTCTCTGAGCGCCGGTATATGCTCCTGGACTGACTGTTCGGAGAGCGGGTTCCCAGTCAGATTGACCCGCGACCTTCGCCCCAGATCGGGATTGTCTACCAGGGGTCCGATATCGACGATCTCGTTATCATTGAGATCCAGGGTCAACAAGTGTGCCAATCCAGAGAGCGCGGTGATGTCACTGATGTTGTTAAGCCCCAGAGACAGCCGTTCGACGTTCTCCAGCACCGCGAGCGCGTCAATCTCCGTAATCTGATTCCCCGCCAGATTGACCTGTCGTAGCGAGTCTGCATGCGGCATGCCACTGAGGTCGGCAATCCTATTGGAGCCCACGTTGAGCTGCTGCAACATGGTCAGGCCGGCAAGGGCGTCAGTGCTGGTGATTTGATTGCCCACCAGGCTCAGCAGCTTGAGGGCCTTCAGACCTGCCAAGGCCTCAATATCCGCAACGTTCGTACCGTGCACGTAGAGCGTCTCCAACTCCACAAGTCCCGAGAGCGGCGACAAATCCACGACTTCCTGAGAACCGATACTCAGGGCACGCAATCCGTGTAACGTTTGCAGGGGGCCAAGGTCCCCAATGGGGTTGCTGTCGCAGGACAAAACCCTCAGGCCCGTGAGGTTTGACAGCGGTCCGATGCTTTCGAGCATATTCGCTGAGAGTCCGAGGGTTTTGAGACTGGATAACCCGGCGAGTGGAGTGAGATCGCTGACGCGATTCCTGAGAAGGTAAAGGACCTCGAGTGACCTCATTCGAGCGAGGGGCGAAAGATCCGACACACCGTTGCGGCCGACGTTCAGGTATCGAAGACCGCAGCACGCTTCCAGCCCGGTCAGATCGCGGATCCCGCGAGCGGTAAGATCCAGCGACTCGATAGACTGGAGATCGCTCTGTCGTATGGGACCGTCAGGCTTTCCGATGATCTCACGGAGCGCCGCCTCCAATGCCGAGTCGGGGATCGCCACTCGGGCCCGCGGGCCCACGACCGACCGTTCGTCGGCGCATGACGACAGTAGTACGAGGATTGCCAGAGAGCAGATAGTGATTAGTCCGCGCATCAGTGAACCATCCTGAATTCGGCCAGAATCCACCTCGGCCCGCGCCCGCTCAGTGTCGATACGACTCCTCTTCACAACATAGATATATCCTTCCGATCCCGATGCCAAGTCGTGCGGCGGGTGCATTGATCCACACATCTCGTGGTTCGGGCGATACTCTGGTGGAGGCACCCCTACGCGCGCCGAACGGCGAGTCATGATTCCAACGGAAAGGGCCGGTCTTTCGCAGATCCCGTGAAGCGGGGAGACCGGCCCCTTGTATGTTGGCTTGCGTGTTTGGGGGCGATGTGAGATGGTGATCCGGACCGGGGTGA
>DATKYL010000489.1:0-2787 GCA_035528515.1 Acidobacteriota bacterium
GGATAGGAACGGGTGAAATATTTAGCCCCGGAGGGGCGAAACAACACCCCGGAAGCCCATGAACCTGACCCTCGTCATCCCGGCCTTCAATGCCGCCGAGGCCCTGCCGGAATTGCTCGAACGTATCGGCCGAACGATCCCTGACGCCGGAATTATCGTTGTTGACGACGGCTCTTCCGACGGAACATCGACGGCCGCACAGCGGTTCGGTGTTGACGTGATCACCCACGACCACAACCGCGGCAAGGGAGAGGCGCTGCGCACCGGTTTCGCCGCCGCACGGGAACGCGATAGCGATGCCGTGATCCAGCTCGACGCCGACTTGCAGCATACGCCGGAGGAGATCCCCGCTTTCATCGACGCTTTCGCCGCCGGCCGGGGAGAGGTTCTCGTCGGCGCGCGCGACTTCCGCGCCGCGGCCATGCCGATCCCCCGGCGCATCAGCAACACGATGACCTCGTGGATTGTCTCCCGGATCGCCGGGCAGGCGGTGCCCGATTCCCAATGCGGTTTCCGTCTCATCGCCCGACCGGTCCTGGACGTCATCGCTCCACGTAGCGGCGGCTTTGCCTTTGAATCCGAGTTTCTGGTCCTGGCCGCCCGCGCCGGATTTCGTCTCGGCGCAGTGCCGATCCGGACCGTCTATCGGCACCAACCAACCTTCATCCACCCGTGGCGGGACACCGCCCGGTTTGTCGGCGTGATGACATCGTTGCTTCTGCAGCGCCGCCCTCGCCGTGTACCCGAAGGACGACCACTGTGAAACTGCGTATTCTCCTTTCCAATGACGACGGCGTTGACGCCCCCGGCCTGGTCACTCTGGCCCGCGAACTGAGACAAATCGGCGAAGTGATTGTCGTCGCCCCCAACTCCAACCAATCGGCGTCGAGCCATTCGCTGACCCTGACTCGTCCGCTGAGAATCACCGCGCACGGCGAGAAAGTCTATTCCGTCGACGGCACCCCGACCGACTGCGTGACGATGGCTTTTCACGAACTTCTCAAGAAACGCCCGCCGCACATCGTGATCTCCGGCCTCAATCACGGCGCCAATATGGGCGAGGACGTCACCTACTCCGGCACTGTGGCGGCCGCGATCGAGGGCGCGATCATGGGTATCCCGGCGATCGCCGCCTCGATCACCGCCGGCCATACCGAGCAACCTACCCTCACCTCGGCGGCCAAGTTTCTGCGGCGGCTGATTCCGAAAGTGGTCGACCGGCTGCCGAAGTATACGCTCCTGAACATCAACTTCCCGACCATCCCCCGGGGCGGATACCGCCGCTCGCAGATCACCCGTCTCGGACGACGGGTCTACACCGACATCATCTCCACCAACAAAGACCCGCGCGGCGTGAACTACTTCTGGATCGGCGGCGAACCGACCTGGGAACATAACGGCGACACCGACACCGACGACGCCGCGGTCGCGCGCGGGATCGTCTCGATCACCCCCCTGAACATCGACATGACCGACACCGCTCTCCTCGACGCCATGCGAAGCTGGAAGCTGGGCTAACGTCCGGACCCTCACGATTTGCCCTGGGTCCGTTCGAGTCCACAAAATCACGTGGACAGGGACCAGTCAACGCCGTATACTCTGTTCATCAGTCGGCACGTATCAGCGGGGATATCGTGATCAAAACCCCCTGCCAAATGGGATGGACTGCGGTGAAGTGAGATGAGTTCCGACATGTATGAAGTCCCTCCAAAAGAGCATGTCCTGTGCCTGACGATCGACATGTTCAAATCGACAGAGGCTGGACTCGAACTGACAGAAGAGGAATTCGACGGATTCAACTATGCGCTCGTCCGCCAGTTCTCCCCCCATCTCGAGGCCGTGGGATTAGAGTCCGCGACGGTGAAATTCACAGGTGATGGATGGTTGGTCTTCGGCGTCGGCCCGCGGAGCGCGAGTCGCCTTTGCTGCCTGGCTTTGATCATGTCGAGGCGATTTAGGGATGACATGACGCAAACAACGACGCCTCCGATCGACGAGATCCCCCCTCTGCGTCTCAGCATATCCTCTGGATACGATTTGAGAGTCACGCTCCCAGACGGCCGAGCCGACTGGGTCGGAGATAGTGCCCGGAGAGCGGTGCGCATCTCTCAGGTGTGCGACCCCAACGAGATCCTGGTTGATGAGAGCGTGCGCTCGCTTGTCCATCGGAACTTCAACTTCTCTGGGGTCAACCTCCCTCAGCGCGTGGCTGAAGGCAATATCAAGAAGGATGAGGAACCCCTCGTTGCTCACCGTCTCGATGATCTCAACGTGCGCGCCGCCACCCAGGCAGAAGCACCCGAGTATTATGTCAATACTCTCAATCTCATCGGTCAACGCGAAGACGCAGCCACCCTCACAGAGACGGTCGCGACGCGTCTTGTCGCCGCCGCACATGCCTCTGATGAGGACCGCGCGATTTCGGAGCGGCAACTCAATGGCATTATGTCGCGGATTACTGACCACAAGACAGTCAGGCATCTGTTCCAGAGCGTAGTGGATTCCGGTGTCACGCCCGATGTTCATGCCTACAGTATTCTCATACACAAGGCACCCGATTACGAGGCCGCTCTGCGCTGGTACGAGGAGATGGAGGGGCGGGCGATAGCGCCGAATGTGGTCACGTTCAGCACGCTGGTTGCCAAGGCACCCGACTACGAGGCCGCTCTGCGCTGGTACGAGGAGATGGAGGGGCGGGCGATAGCGCCGAATGTGGTCACGTTCAGCACGCTGGTTGCCAAGGCACCCGACTACGAGGCCGCTCTGCGCTGGTTTGAGGTGATGGAG
>DATKYL010000490.1:0-3028 GCA_035528515.1 Acidobacteriota bacterium
ACCGGTATAATCGTCGCATTCGACTGCTCCGCGGTCGACAATTGCTCGCTATTCGATTTTTCGTGTGTGCCCCCGTCCGGATCGTTCTTCCCGGTCGGGACCACCATCGTCACCTGTACCGCCTTTGATGACTACTTCAACGACAGTCAGTGCAGCTTCGAAGTCACGGTAACGCAGGCACCGTGCAACGACCGGCCGGAGGACGTCAACTGCGACGGCGTCGTCGATGTGCTCGATGTGGTGAAGACGGTGAACGTGGCGTTCCGGGGAGCGGCGGCGTCCGACCGGTGCTGCCACGAGGAGCCATAGCCCGTCGCCCGCGCCACTATGCGCCCGCGGGTGTTCGATTCGAATCGAGTAGAACCCGGAAGCGCGGATGATCCCACAGGCTGCGATACTCCGGCGCGAGACGGAGATAGGCGGGGGTGATGAGCCCGGCCGGGAGAGCCATGAGTTGCTCGAGCAAGCCAACGGCGTCATCGAGTCTCCCTGCCGCGGCGTGTATCCGGGCCGAGGCCTCCAGGTTGCACGGACCACCGTAGAACGGGTCCTTAGCCATGGGCAGCAGGTTGCTCGCTGAGCGCCCCTCCCGCAGGGCGTCCTCAAAGCGCCCGATACCGGCATACGCGATGCTCAAGTAGCGATGCAGCGATGACATGCCCGGGTCCTCGTTGACATAGCGTTCGAGCACGACGCGGGCGGAATCGTAGCAGGCGCGGGCCTGCGGCAGGCTGTCCATCAGGCTCATGATTTCGGCGTGCTGCAGGCAGTAGAAGGCCGAATCGGTGCCGGCGATGTCGAGCAGCGCGAGAGCCGCTTCCGGTTGACCGGCGACAATCTCGAGCCAGACCCGGTTCTCCATCAGGAGGAGCGGATCGACTTTGGCGGCGGCCGATTCCAACGTCACGCGCGCCCGCGTCACATCCCCGTCCGCATAGACAAACGACCGGGCTTTGAGCCCGTAGGGCGGCGCCCAATCCGGCGCCAGGGCGATTGCGCGGTCGAGATAGCGTTGCGCCTCGACCCAGTTGCGCAGCCGGTAATAGGTGTTCCCGAGTTCAAAGGCCTTTTCCGCGGAGCGGGGATCGAGCTCGAGCGCCCGACGCTGGTTTTCGAGGCAGCGATCGAATTCTCCCTTGCGCCGGAGCACGAGCCCGACGGCCTCGAAGAGGTCACTGCTGTTGGGCTGGCGTTTCTCGGCGACGGCGAACTCGCGGAGCGCCTGATCGTAGTCGCGGCGTCCCCAGTAGTGGTAGTAGCCGAGGGCGAGATGTGCTTCCGGCAACTCGGGATCGAGCGCCAGGGCACGGTCGACAGCTTGCCGGGCGTCGGCGAGCCGCGTTTCGGTCTGATCGTACCCCCACCAATACAGCTTGCAGTGTGCCCGCGCCAGGCGCGCGAAGGCCGGCGCAAAAGTGGAATCGGCAGCCACCGCCCGCTCATAGAGTCCAATCGCGTTGCGGATGTCGTCGGCTAGAAAACCGCGATTGAAATAGTCGTTGGCGCGCAGATAGAAGTCGTACGCTTCCAGATTCTCGGTCTCCACCGTGGCGAGATCTTCGCGTTCCTCCTCGAACAGCGCCACATTCAGCGCGGCGGCGACTTTCTCCGCGATATCCGTCTGAATAGCGAAGACATCGGCCAGCTCCTCAACGTAGGTATCATCCCAGATTTGCGTGCTGCCGGCGGCCTGGATCAACCGTGGGGTGACACGCACCATCGGCTCGCCGCCGGGAAGGCGCTGCCAGCGGACAGTTCCCTCCAGCAGGTACTCGACACCCAACTCCTCGCCGATCTGCTGGGAAGTCTTCTGGACATTCTTATAGGCCATCGCACTGCTGTAAGAGATGACCGACAGCGCGTGAATCCGTCCGATCCGTGACGTGATTTCGTCGGTGAGACCGTCGGCGAAGTAATCCTGCTCGGCATCACCGACGTTGCGGAAGGGGAGCACGACGAGCGAGGCCCGGCCGGGAGTCGTGGGCGGTGATGGACCGGAACGGGGCAACAAAGCTGCGATCAGCGCCGACACCACGACCACCGCCGCACCCGCCATCGCGAGCATCGGCACCTTCCGGCGCGGTGCCTTGCGGGTGATCACCCGCGGGGCCACCTGCGATTCCAGGACCTGGTCGAGTTCCTCGATAAATTCCGCGACCGATTGATGGCGCTCGGCCGGGTTCTTGGCGAGGGCGCGCATGACCAGCCGTTCGAGGGGTTCGGGGACATCGCGGCTGTAACGGGCCATCGGCTGCGGCGGCGCGCTCAGCAATTCGTATAGAACGACTGCCTCATTCTCGCCTTCAAAGGGCCGCCGCCCGCAGATCAATTCGTAGAGAATCACACCGAGTGCGAAAATATCGGCGCGACGATCGACATCCTTCCCCTCGACCTGTTCGGGCGCCATGTATGAGATCGTCCCGACCATGGTTCCGGAGCGTGTCAGGCGACTGGTGCCTTTCAGACGCGCCAGGCCGAAGTCGGTGATCTTGGCCTGGCGGTCGGCGCTGACGAGGATGTTGTCGGGCTTCAGATCGCGGTGGACGATCCCTTTGTCGTGAGCCGCCTTCAGTCCCGCGGCGATCTGCGCGACCAGCATGAGAGCATCGGGAACCGACTGCTCCCCGGCGGCGAATTCGCCGAGTGGTCTCCCTTCGACGAATTCCATCGCGAGCCAAGGCCGGCCGTCATTCTCGCCGATTTCAAACAGGGTGACGATATTGTGATGCGACAACTGCGCGATCGCCCGGGCTTCCTGGAGGAATCGCCCCCGGGCCTCCGATGAAGTATCCTGGCCGGGCAGAAGAAACTTGAGCGCGACGCGGCGTCCCAGGGTCGTGTCCTCGGCCAGATAGACCTCTCCCATCCCCCCTTTGCCGATCTCTGAGAGAATGCGATAGTGAGAGATGGTCTCGCCGATCACGTGTCTTCCCCCTTAGACCTGCTCCGGACGTGCCGCTCGTCTTGAAGTTAGCCTCACCCCGACCGGGGCGCAACGGTCAACTCATGCCCCGCCGCCGCCCAAACA
>DATKYL010000491.1:0-2011 GCA_035528515.1 Acidobacteriota bacterium
CAAGATACTCGCTTTCAGATTGGAAAAGATGTCCGTGATTCATCGTCATCGGTGTGGACACGCGATATCTCTTCGGAATATTGACAAAAGGGACGCCACGAGAAGCGTCCCTTTTCCGTTGATCGTGGTATTTGTTTAGACCAATTACCTCAGTAATACCAATCGTCTCGTTTGCTCGAAATGCCCGGCTTTCAACCGAACGAGATAGACCCCCGAAGCAACCGACCGGCCCGCGTCATTCGTGCCGCTCCACTCCAATTCGCGGCTTCCCGCCGGAAGCAGACGGTCAACGAGGGTCGCCACCAGGCGGCCCGATACGTCATAGATCGCCAGCCTCACCCACCGCGGCTCGGGCAGCTCGAAGCGGATCGTGGTGGTGGGATTGAACGGATTCGGGAAACTGTGCGCCAGATATACTTCGCCCGCGGGCGGCCCATCCGGATCCGGAGACGAGTAGGCGATGTCCGGCGTCGTCAGCGAGATCCAGCCCGCCGGCACGGTCTTGCCGTTGTTGATGTGATCGGCGATGTCCTTGGCCCGTTCGTGATCACCGGCGGGATCGTCGATCAGGTAATCGCAGCAGGTGATCGCCTGCGAAACCGTCGCGCCGTCCTCGCTGACCGCCTCCGTCAGGCTGATGTACCCCGCGGCCACATTGAGCAGCAGGGCCATCAGTTGCTGCCTGGCGCGCACGATCATGTCCTGGGAGCCCCAGAGGTTGAGAATGTCCCCGAGAAGCTCGAGCTTGTCCGTGCAGTCACCCCACGAGGGAGGCCGATACACGATCACCTGATTCAGCTCGTTGCTGTTGAAATGAAACTCGACCTGATCGAGGTAGCCGCAGAGCGTCGGGCCGTCGATCTGGGGATTCCCCTTTCCGCTCAATGCCGCGGCGACCTGATGCTTCCAGAATCCTTGCGAGCGGGGCGCCGATTCGATCGATACGCATTCGAGCTCGAAATTAACCCACGTCACTCTATCCGCTCTGACCTTTACCTTGTAGTGATCCGAACCGATCGGCTGATAGCCCAGCGGCGTCAGGATCGTCGCGACATATCCGCTGTCGGGAAGGGTTTCGATCTCGAAGTATCCTTTCTCATCCGTGACGCCGCTGCCCACCATGTCAGGCCGCCTATCCTGGAATGCATCGATGGTGACGCCGAGGAGCGGCGTGCCCGCCGCGGGGCAGGAGGCCGTCACGTACCCAGCGATCGTGCCGAACGGCGGCCTGGGGACGAACAGCCCGAACAGGTCAAGAGCGGCCGCATAACCGCAGATGACGTTGGTCCCCGTATCGAGCGATGTCGTGCATTCCACCCACACATCATCTTCATTCGAGAACATCTTCAGCGTCGGCTCAAATTCCCTGTACCATTTATCCTGATACAGGAAGCATACCTGCACGAATCCGGCATAGAGCGCTTTCGTCGCTATCTTGATGTTTCTGGGGCCGTTATCCTCAAAGTACTCATACGGCGCATCCGGCCCCGGATTGTTCAGGTGCATGCTGGTGATGCCCTCCTGGATGACGGTGTCGAACGTGAGGGTCGCCAGAGTCCAGCCCGTATGGTCATCGACCAGATGGATGACGACATTCGTTCCGACCGGCGTGTTCACCTTGATGTACCCGAATTTCTGCACCCGGTGGTTGTAGGTGTCCGCCACGTAGACATGGTCACCCTGCGTCACGGCGACATCGCTGGGACTCCTGAAGTAGCCCGGCGTGTTGCCTTCCCTGCCCCATTCCGCAAGAAGGGCGCCATCGCTATCGAACACTTGCACCTTGCAGGTCATGTCCACCGCATAGATCTTCCCGTACGGTCCGCACGCGACGCCGAGGGCTCCCTTGCCATAGAACTGGCCCTCCCATGCGGTGATGAAATCCCCCCCGTCGTCGAACTTCTGTATGCGCCTGTTTCGAGAATCCCCGACGTAGACCATGCCGTCCGTATCGACATCGATGCCCCAGGGCTCGTTGAACTGCCCTTCACCGCTACCGTACGTGCCCCAC
>DATKYL010000492.1:0-7272 GCA_035528515.1 Acidobacteriota bacterium
ATAACGTTAAGGGGCGGGTGCCGGGCACCCGCCCTCTTCTTTGAGGGAGTCGCCGGATCGGCCTCTAAGTCCGTGAAATGATGACCAGCACCGCGGCCAGCCAGAGGAGCACGTCGATTAAGAGCGGGGGGTCGGTCAGAAAAGCGGCGGTCGGGTTGCCGCCCTTGCCTTCGCCGTGGATGAGATAGAGGTAGCGGAAGACACCGAACAGGACAAAAGGCAAAGTCCAGATCAATTGGTCAGTCCCGAACTTGGCCTGGGTCTCCGCCGACAGAGTGTAGAGCGCGTACGCGACCACGGTCGATGCAGTCGTCACGGCGATGAACTGATCGAGCAGATACGGCGAGTACCGGGCGAGGGCGGCCCGGTGGTCGGCGGCGTCTTCCTTCAGGGCCAGCAGTTCACCCCGCCTCTTCCCTAACCCCAGGAAGAGCGCAAGTAACGTGGTACAGACGATCAGCCACGGAGAAATCACCACATCAATCGCGGCGGCACCGGCGGCGGCACGCAGCACAAAACCGAGCGCGATGATCATCACGTCGACGATCGCCACTCTCTTGAGAAACGCTGAGTAGGCCAGATTCAGAACCAGGTACACACCCGCCGCGGCAAGAAACAGGGTCCCCAGCCGCCAGGCGCCAACGAGTCCGACTACGGCCAAGATGACGGCAGCAGTGGAGGCTGTTCCTACCGGCAGCGCACCCGACGCGATCGGGCGCTCGCGTTTCACCGGGTGGGTGCGGTCGTTTTCGCGGTCGCGGATATCATTGAAGAGGTAGACCGCCGAGGCGAGGGCGCAGAAGACAGCAAAGGCGCCGAGCGAATGGAGCACATCGTCGACGTACACAAACCGCTGCGAGAAGACCAGCCCGGCGAAGACCACGAAGTTCTTCACCCATTGGGTGGGGCGGATCGATCGGAGGAGGGAGGGGAGCATGGGAGGAATGATAGCAGTCTGGAATCACTCGATCCAGTCGATACCGTCACCGACATAGAAGCGGGAATCGGGCTGGCCGTCGACCAGGAAGGGTCGGGCGACCTCCACCCTCTCCCCGGTCGCCACTTCAATCGCTATGACATCGCCTATGTGGAGTCTGTGCTGCCTCCGGTCCCAGATCTGCACCAACAGCCACTCGCCATCGGGCGACCAACAAACGCGCTGTGGCACGACGCCAGGCTCGAATGTGAAGAGGTGCACCGCACTGTCGTAGTTGGGGGCAGCGTTCACAGCCACCGCAGCCGGGCCCCACACAAAGTTCCGAGCGGCAATGAACGCCAGCGATCGGCCGTCTGGTGAGAATGCGGGGTATCGCGATCTGTGGTATCCCTTCGGGCGTGCCGGAATCAGCGTGGTGTCCCGGCCCCGATCCCAGACGCGCACTTCGTCGGGACCAGTGTAGGCAAACTGGTTCTCATCGGGGGAGACTGCAAAGCCCCAGCAGACCGTGTATCGATGCTTCCAGAGCACAATCGGCGCCCCACCAAGGCTGTCAGACTCCATCAACACCATACAAGATGCCTGCTGCCGGTTCAGCTCAGGAGAGACGATGTCCTTGACCCACTGCGGCAGATCCATTGTATCAAGATCAATCGACCAGCCGCGAGGTCCCTGGTCAATGTAAAAGTCCCTGAAAGTGTACAGCTTACCGGTCTTTCGGCCCAGGGCGACCTCGGAATCAGAGATGGTGATATGCGGTTTCTCATAGATGCATGTGGTTCCCGACTCGTTCACGATTACGAGATTGTCTTCATAGCGATCGCCGGTGGAAGGGGGCCGGTGTCGGTGGGGCAGAAGCCGTGTGACGGAGCTGTCTCTTCGATTCACTCGCCACAGCCCGGCGCTGTCACCGTGGATAGTGCAGTAGATCGTGTGTCGGTCCGCACCCCAGATCGCCGGCACGACTGTGCTGACAAACTGAGGCGGTGGATAGGTGAGCGTTGTCAGTTCCCGCGACGGCAAGTGCATGATGCATGTCACCGACGGCCTTCCCGGTACTTCCAGCATGTTGGTGGTGAAGATGATCTCTCCACGATCCCGGCTCATCCAGCGGGCATAGGCAGCCTCTGAAGTCGTAAATGTAGCGCGACCGGCGTCACCGCCTTGGCAACCGTGAAGAGCGAGGGATGCAAACAGTATGCCAGCGACGACCGCCACCAGAGATCGTCGGCGTGCCAGAAGGAGCGGCGTAGAGTGGGTCGCAGATCCTCGCGTACGCGGGGCTCCGCCCACCATGGGTTTCTGTCGCCGCATGAGGTGGGCGTAGCCCACCCTACTTGGTGTGCGGCGGGAGGGTGCAGCGCAGCTTGGGATCGTGACGGAAGCCGAGGGCGTAATCGGCCTGGATGAGCTTATGCATCTCACGCGTGCCTTCATAGATCGACGATCCTTTGGCATTACGATAATACCTTTCGACCGGATATTCATCGCAAAAACCATAGGCGCCGTGGACCTGGACCGCCTCGGCGGCGGCGAACTCCGCTTCTTTGGCGGCGATCCATTTGGCGATCGACGTTTCGCGCGTGTTCGGCTTGCCGAGATTCTTGAGCCAAGCGGCTTTCAGCCACAAGAGGCGTGAAATATCGTAGCCGGCGACCATATTGGCGATCATCTCCTTGACCAGTTGATGTTCGCCGAGAGGGCGGGTGAAGGTCTTTCGGAATTTGCAGTATTTCAGGCAGGCGTCGAGACAGGCGCGGATCAGGCCGGTGCAGCCGGCGGCGACGGTGAAACGTCCCTGGTCAAGACAGAACATCGCGATCTTGAACCCCTCCCCTATCTCGCCCAAGATGTTCGCACGGGGAACGATCACATCGCTGAGCGCGATCGAGCCGGTGTTCCCGGCCCGCACACCGACCTTGCCGTGGATGCTCGACGTCGTGACACCGGGCATCGACCGTTCGACGATGAACGCGGTGATGCCGGAATGGTCACGCACTTTCATCTTCTCGCGATCGGTCCACGCGAAGACGATCATCGTGTCGGCGATATCGGCCAGCGAGATCCACATCTTCTCGCCGTTGAGACGGAAACCGTCGCCTTCCGGGTCGGCGGTCGTCCGCATGGCGACGACATCGGAGCCGGCATCGGGTTCGGTCAGACCGAAGGCGCCGGTGCGTGTGCCGCTCACCAGTTCGGGCAGGAAGCGCGACTTGATATCGTCGCTCCCCCAAGTCCAGATCGGGAGAGAAACCAGACCAATATGAACCGAGAGAATCACGCGTGCCGAAGTGTCGGCGTATTCGGCTTCTTCGCAGGCGAGACCGAGGGCCACATAGTCCAATCCCGAGCCGCCGTACTCGGCAGGCAGGCAGAGCCCGAGGATGTCGGCGGAGCCCATCTTCGGCAGCAGATCCGGATCAACCTTCCCCTCGCGGTCGCGTTCGCTGATTCCCGGAAGCACCTCGCGGGCACAGAAGTCGCGCACCAGTGTTTCGACGGCGCGGTGGTCGTCGGTGAGTCCGAAATCGATCATCTTCCCCTCATCGGTTTCTCAAAAGCACCACTAATTGAGTAGTGAATGAAACGCCGGTCCGGTCGCCGTTCAAGGCGAATGTCATCCGGACACCGAGACCGCCGGGAAATCGTCCCCGGAATCAGAGTGTGGCTACCGCTTCGATCTCGACGCGCACGTCTTTGGGGAGGCGGCCTACCTGAACCGTGGCGCGTGCCGGTTTCACACCGGTGAAGTAGCGCCCATAGACATCGTTTATCTCCGCGAAATCGTCCATGCTGGCGAGAAAGACGGTGGTCTTGAGGACGCGATCCATCCCTGAGCCAGCGGCTTCGAGGACGGCTTTTAGGTTTTCGAGGACGCGGGCGGTTTCATCGGCGACCCCGCCGGTGACCAATTCGCCGGTTGCGGGGTCGATCGGAATCTGCCCGCTGGCAAAGACGAGCCCCAGTCCCTCGTGGACAACCGCCGGACTGTAAGGACCGATCGCGGCGGGGGCGTTGGTTGAGTTCACGGCATGGTGGGCCACAGCAGGCCTCCTTCCTTCAAGCGAGAGTCATATACGCACCTCACCCCCGGAGGGGGCGGTGCGACGTGCTATGAATAGAGGAAACGGAGGAGGGCCGCAAGCCCCGCCGTGCAGCGACGGGGCTTATTTGCCGTGCTTTTTCATCATGTCGAGGATGTTCTGCAGCGAGGTGGTGACATTTGTCAGGGCGCTGGAATAGCGTTTGACCAGCTCGGTGTACTGCCAGCGCATGGCGAATGCCTTGGGCGGGAACTCGAGTATGTCCATCAGGACGCTGACCCGGATTTCATTGATATAGCACACCACGTCATACGGATACTCACCGACATCGGCCTGGGCCGCTTCGCCCCGCGCAATCCGATCCCGGAACATCTCGACCTTCTCGAGAACGACGGTCCCGAAACACCAGGGTGTCATGATCACACCCAGGTTGTGGCGATCGGAGTAGAACGAGCGGACGGTCTTGAGCAACATCGCCACGATCAAACGCCGGGCGCGCAGAAAGGCCATCGTCTCTTCCTGGTCGGGGCGGCATTCTTCCATCTTGGCGGTGATCTCACTGAGTTCGGCTGCCGACCGTTCGGCCAGCAGTTCGAGGAATTGATAGTAGTCCTCGAAGTAGACCTTGATGTTCTCCGAGATGGTCAGGATGAAATGACCGCGGCCATCCTGTTTGATTTTCGGTTCGGACTGCAGCGTTAAACGCGCGGGCGGGAAACCGCGTTCGAGGCCGCCCAAAGGACCGGCAACCGTCGGGGCCGAGTTGTTGTCGAGAGGCTTCATGACTACGTGTCGGTGCAATCATCGTGCCGCCGATCGGTGAGACAGTGGATTGCGACAGCAGGCAGCCACACGCGGACACGCCTGAGCCGCAACTCCCACGGGGGCATGGCTTTGACAGAATGTACGGCCCAGCGGCAGAGGGTGTTCACCGGCTGCGCGGGCGGTCAGCCCCTCAGGATCGTCGCAGCCGGTTCACTCGCAGTATCACAAGTGTGCATGGGGATGCACTCTGGGAGAGGGATCCGAGTGCGGCCCGGGGAGCCATTCCGGACCCTCTTCGAAATTCCGCATAACAGAGAAAGCTCCGCAGCGAGTGCAGGCCGTGCGTGGTCGGCTGCTAGCCGGCGGTGTGTGGCAGGGTTGCGTTCGGTCGGGCCGGATTGCGGATGCGAGGCAGCGTCCCGACAGGACTGACAGATTCTTCCGATTCACCCCACAGTCCAGAATTCACACCCAATGATCTGGAATCCGGTGACCGAGGAGCACCCAGGAGAAACTCGCCGCCGGCATCTCTTTGTGCCGGAAATTGTTGCTCCGATTACCCGGCCAATTGGGTCAGAGGGTTCTTCCCGGGTGATCGCCGGACCAGCCGGGAAAGTGGCACAGACAACGGAGGCAGGTCAGGAGGACTTGGAACGGAGGAAGCCACCTCTTAGATTGGGACGCGAGGAGTCTCAACGTACCTGACAATGTACGTTGAGGGGACTCTTGCATTGCCTGACACCGCAATGGATGAATCACGTTCTGGACTCCATTCCTTGTGAAATCTCTGGCCAAAGGAGAGGATTACATCATGGCTACAGGAACAGTCCTTTTCAGATTTGCGATGGCTTTGCTGTTTGCGGTTCTGAGTGTGCCCGTGGCGGCCCAGCAGAACCCGTTTCTGGTCACCTCCACCACACCATTTCAGGCTCCGCCGTTTGACCGGATTCAGAATGCACACTTCCTGCCGGCCGTTGAGGAGGGGATCAGGAGGCATCAGGCCGAAGTCGACGCCATCGTCAACAACCCCGAGGCCCCGACTTTCGACAACACGATTGTAGCCCTGGACATGGGCGGCCGACTGCTGGACGATGTGACCTCTGCCTTCTATTCGTTGCTGGGAACCGTCACCACCCCTGAATTGCAGGATCTTGCCAGCCAACTATCGCCCCTCTTGTCAACTCACTACGACAACATCTGGCTTAATGAGGAACTGTTCGACCGTGTAAGGTCCATCTACGATCAGCGGGCCACTCTGAGTTTAACGGAAGCCCAGCTCTATTTGCTGGAGAACAACTATCGCAATTTCGTGCGCCGCGGCGCGCTACTGGATGCCGAGCAACAGGCCCGCCTGCGCGACATCAACCGCGAGTCCGCGCTGCTGCGGCTGAAATTCCGTAACAATATCCTAGCCGAAACCAATGACTCATATGTCGTGATCGACAACAAGGCCGATTTGTCCGGTCTGCCTGAGGGTGTCATCGCGATGGGAGAAGAGGCGGCCGGCACCATGGATCTGCCCGGCAATTGGGTGTTCACCACACAGCGCTCGAGCTGGACCCCTTTCCTGCAGTACGCCGACAATCGAAGTCTACGACAGGCGCTTCTCACCGCGTACACCCTGCGCGGGAACCGAGGCAACGAGTCTGACAACAAGGCCATCGTCAAAGAGATGATCTCGCTACGGGACGAGCGTTGCCGGATGCTTGGCTACCCGACGACCGCCGCGTTCTATCTGGAAAACCGCATGGCCAGGACTCCCGAAGAGGTCGATGCGTTCCTCTGGCGCCTCTGGAAACCGGCGTTGGAGCGGGCCAAGACAGAAATGGCTGAAATGCAGGCCATCATCGACGGTGAAAATGGCGGTTTCAAACTGATGCCCTGGGATTGGTGGTACTACGCTGAGAAGCTTCGCAAAGCCAAGTATGAGCTGGACGACGCGGAACTCCGCCCATACTTCAAACTTGAAGACGTCCAGATGGGGGCCTTCACCCTCGCCGAAAAACTCTTCGGCCTCACATTTGTCGAGCGCAAGGACATTCCCGTCTATCACCCCGATGTGAGGACTTATGAGGTCCATGACAGTGATGGCAGCCTCCTCGGAATCTTATACGAGGATTTCTTTGCCCGCGACTCCAAAGGGGGGGGCGCCTGGTCGGGATCTTATCGCGAGACCTTCCTGCAGAACGGCGAGCGCGTTATCCCGTTAGCCACCCTTGTCTGCAATTTCACCAAGCCCGGTCCCGATGCCCCGTCGCTTCTCAGTATCACTGAAGTCAACACGCTCTTCCATGAGTTCGGTCATGCACTCAACACGCTTCTTTCCACCAGCGCCTACCGCGGTGGCTTCGCTCCGCAGGATGCCGTGGAACTGCCGTCGCAGATAATGGAGAACTGGGCGTTGGAACCTGAACTGCTGAAGCTCTATGCCAGGCATCACCAGACCGGAGAGGTCATTCCCACAGCGCTCGTCGAGAAGCTCAAGAACAGCCGCCTGTTCAATCAGGGGTTTGAGACTGTCGAGTA
>DATKYL010000493.1:0-3258 GCA_035528515.1 Acidobacteriota bacterium
GATGAGGATGATGATCGAAAACACGCTCAGGTCGCCGAGCAGGTCCCAGAAGGCACCACCCACAACTGCCGGCCAGATCATAAGAAAAGAGATTCCCAATGGACAACCTCCAAAGCCCGTCCACAACCCTCAATTTCGCAATGTCGTCGAGACGCCCCCAACGCAACGGTACGGTATATTCCCCCCGGACATCGGTCCGTCAAGCAATTTCCCGCCCGGCCGACGCCACACCGCCGATCCGAGCCGCAGACGGCCTATCCCGGGGTTCTCCCGACCCCGCACCTCCTTATAGTCCCGGACGGTCGGGCAAGTTGCCGGCACAATTCAGCATTCGGGCACGAATCCGCCCGGGACGGCGGGGCGGAGGGGAGCCGCGCCCGCGCGCATGTCTTGATTTCTGCTCAGATTGCATCATCTTCCTGCCTGGCAGCCGGTTCTGCCCGGAGGAACCCCGTTGACGGCATCAAAGTCCAAACGCGCGGACATTCCGGAGAGTGTCCGCCGTGAGATCGAATCGTTACGCGAGCAACTGCGCCACCATGCCCATTGTTACTACGTTCTCGACCACCCCGAAATCAGCGATCCGGAGTACGACCGCCTGTTCGACCGGCTGATCGAACTGGAGAAACAGTATCCGGCCTCGATTGCGCCTGACTCGCCGACCCAGCGCGTCGGCAGCGAACCCTCGGCGGCGTTCGGGCAGGTACGGCACCATGTCCCGATGATGTCGCTGCAGAAGGTGACCGACGAGGCCGGCTTCCGGGAATTCCATGATCGCATTGTGCGGCTGCTTGAGGGAGACCAACCCGGTTATGTGATCGAGCCGAAGCTGGATGGATTGGCCGTTGAATTGACCTACGAGAACGGTCTGTTGACGGTCGGTTCGACGCGGGGCGACGGCACTGTC
Organism: Acidobacteriota bacterium; assembly: GCA_035528515.1. Lineage (GTDB taxonomy): Bacteria > Zixibacteria > MSB-5A5 > WJJR01 > WJJR01 > DATKYL01. The sequence continues at coordinate 908 of DATKYL010000493.1, forward strand.
GGTGAGAATGTAACGGTCAACCTGCGTACGATCGGTTCGATCCCGTTGCGTCTCGACGGCGCGTCGGCACATCGGCTCGATGTCCGCGGTGAGGTGATCCTCCGGCGCGACGATTTCGACCGGCTCAATGCCGCCCGGTTGGAATCGGGGGAGGAACCGTTCGCCAATCCGCGCAACGCGGCCGCGGGATCGCTTCGGCAACTCGATCCCAAGGTCACGGCGTCGCGCCCGCTCGTCTTCTACGCGTACGGGCTGGGTCGTTGCGAGGGGGAGATGGTACCGAGTCAGGCGGCGGCGCTCGACTTTTTGCGCGGCACCGGGTTCCGCATCCACTCGCTCGCGCGTGCCTGCCCGACCAGCGACGACGTGATCGCGGCCCATGCCGCGATCGCGGGGAAACGCGACCGGCTGGCCGAAGACACCGACGGCACGGTGATCAAGGTCGACGCCTTCGCGCTGCAGGAACGTCTCGGAGCCGTCTCGCACCATCCCCGCTGGGCGGTCGCCTGGAAATTCCCGCCGCAGGAAGAGACGACGATTTTGGAGGACATTATCCTCCAGGTCGGGCGCACCGGGATTATCAGCCCGGTGGCGGTGCTAAAGCCGGTTCGTGTGGGCGGCGTGGAGGTCAGCCGCGCCACGCTCCACAACGAAGACGAGATCACCAAGAAAGATGTCCGTGTCGGCGACCAGGTCGTCGTGCGCCGCGCCGGCGATGTCATCCCGCAGGTCGTGAAGGTTGTTCCCGGCGGGCAGACGCCGCGTTCCCGGCCCTTTCGCTTCCCCGAACGTTGCCCGGTCTGTTCGGCGGAATCGGTCCGCGATCCCGAGTCGGCGTTCTACCGCTGCACCAATCCCTCGTGCCCGGCGCAGGTGAAGGAGCGTCTGGCGCACTTCGTGTCGAAGGCGGGGGTCGATATCGAGGGAATGGGTGCGCGCTATATCGAACAGCTTGTCGACAAGGGGATCCTCGCCGACGTGGCCGACATTTACTTTCTCGATGAGGACAAGCTCCACCAGATGGACCGTATGGGCGACAAGCTTGCTGACAATCTCCTGGCCGCCGTCGATCGCGCGCGTCATCCCGACCTCCCGCACCTGATCCATGCGCTGGGTATTCAGGGCGTGGGCGAGCATTTGGCACGGGTCCTGGCGCAGGCGTTCGGATCGATCGAGACAATCGCCGCGGCGGCGCTTGAGAAGCTCGAGCGCATCAATGAAATCGGTCCGATCGGGGCGGCATCGATTCATCAGTTCTTCGCGCAGCCCGAAACCGCCGCACTCCTCACCAAGCTGAAACGTGGCGGCGTCGCCTTCCCGACCGTCGCCGTTGACAACAGCGCGCCCCGTCCCTTTGCCGGCATGACCTTCGTTCTCACCGGAACGCTCTCCTCGATGACCCGCACCGAGGCAAAAGAAAAGATCGAATCGCTCGGCGGCCGTGTATCCGGCTCGGTATCGAAGAAGACCGACGTCGTGGTCGCCGGCGCCTCCCCCGGCTCAAAGCTCGACAAGGCACGGGCGCTGGGCGTTGCGGTGTGGGATGAAGGGGAATTCACCAGACCGGTAGCACCATAACCCCATTGAATCACAGCCGGGGGCGGCTGTGCCACATGTGTCGGGTGAGGATCGATACCGCGATCAGCCGTTGCCCTGACCGGGCGGGTTGGATATCTTGGCGTCGAGATAGGACAGGGGCTCCCCCGCAAGACTGTGGTTCGACAGAGACAGCTCGGGAAGGCAGCATCGATTGATTGCGAAGGAGTGATTACTCATGTCCTGCGCCTCGGAGGATTGAAGGAGCCAATCCTGATGTATCGAAGGAACCAATCCTGATGTGAGGTACGGTGTCATGGAAGAGTCGAATCCGTCTCCCGATCACCACCAGAGCATCGAGACCACAGAGTCCAATCCTCTCTCGGGCGAGCTGTGCGCCCGAGTTTTCAGATCCAGCCCGGAGTCAATCACGGTGAGTCGGGTGCGGGACGGCGTGTTTATCGAGGTAAACGAGAGCTTCGAACGGATGTCGGGATACCGTCGGGAGGACGTGATCGGCCGGTCATCATTCGATCTGTCCCTTTGGAGCGATACCCTGGAGGATCGAACACGTTTGGCGGAGACGTTGCGCACCAGAGGATCGGTGCGGGACTTCCCGGTCGCCATGCGGACCAAGCAAGGCGAGTTGGGTCATTACCTGATGTCCGCTGAGACGCTCGAATACGCCGGCGAGTTGTGCGCGGTGGTGATCACAAGAGATGTCACGGAGTCGGAACGCGTTCAGCAGGAGTTGCACGCGAGTGAGGAGAGGTATCGGACGCTCTTCGACAAAGCCTCGGATGCCGTGTTCCTCA
>DATKYL010000494.1:0-8699 GCA_035528515.1 Acidobacteriota bacterium
GATTCTGAATGAAGAACCGAAGCCGCTCTCCGAGCTGCGGCCCGATGTCCCGGCAAACCTCGAGATAGTCGTGGGCAAAGCGCTCCAGAAAATCCCGGCTGATCGTTACGCGAGCGCGGCCGAGCTGGCGGCGGATCTGGCCGCATCCCCCGACGCATCGCGGTTGGACGCGTTGAGGCCGGCCGATCGGCCGCAAACCGTTCCTTCCGTCGCGGTACTCCCGTTTGCGGACATGAGTCCCGGCAAAGACCAGGAGTACCTCTGTGACGGCATCACCGAGCAGCTCATCAACGATCTCTCCAAGGTCGACGGATTGCGTGTGGTGGCGCGCACCTCGGCATTTGCCTTCAAGGGCAAGGACGAGGATGTGCGTACGATCGGCCGGCGTCTTTCGGTCGGCACGGTGCTTGAAGGGAGTGTACGCAAAGCGGGGAATCGCCTGCGGGTCACCGCCAAACTGGTCAACGTCGCCGACGGATATCACCGCTGGTCCGAAACGTACGATCGCAAGCTCAAGGATGTCTTCGCGATCCAGGACGAATTGGCCCAGACGATCGTCGGCACGCTCCGAGGCCGGTTGATCGGAGACACGATCGGGACCGGGCGTCCCCCGACGGATAACATCGAGGCATACAATGAATACCTGCGCGGCCTGTATCATTGGAACAGAAGGACCCAGGACGGTCTTGAAAAAGGCCTGGAACACTTCCGCGCCGCTCTCGAAATCGATCCCCGTTTCGCACTGGCCCATGTGGGGATCGCGGACACCTACATCGTAATGCAGAGTTGGGGACGGATGTCCTTCGAGGATTATATGCAGGAGGCCCGTGCGGCCGCCCAACGCGCTCTCGAACTCGACCCCGAATTGGCCGGAGGGCAGGCGGCGCTGGCAATGATCGAGAGGGACGCCGGCCGTTGGCGGGAGGCAGGGGCCGCGTTCGAACGTGCGGTCGCACTGAATCCGGGCTATGCCACCGCCCGGCAGTGGTACGGTATCTACCTGCTCGACACCGGGCATCCGGATGGGGCCGGCGAACAGTTGCGGCGGGCGATCGAACTCGATCCCCTCTCACTGGCCATCAACAATATTCTCGGATGGTATTACTATCTCACGCGCCGGTTCACGGACGCGGTCGAGCAACTGGAGCGCACACTCGAGTTGGACCCCGGCTTCGTCGTCGCGCACGAACTTCTTTTCTGGTGCCGTCTGACGATGGGCAAATGCGACAAAGCGGCCGAGCACGCGCCGGTGTGGCTGGCCGCGCTGGGCGGGACAACGCCGTCTTCCGAAGAGATTCGGGCGGAGGTCGCCCGATCGGGTGCGCAGGGTCTCCGCGTCATCGTTGGTGACGTGCTCAGGGAACGATGGGAACATGGGCTGCGATTGGTCGCTCCGGGTCTCGCGGCGATTCACGGCCAGTTGGGACACACGGATGAGGCGTTCGGGTGGCTCGAACGGGCGCGTGCCGAGCGCCTTCTCAATCTCGCGGAGTTACGTTTCTCCCCGGATTTCGATCCTTTGCGGACCGATCCGCGGTTCGAGACACTGATTCAGCATCTCCTGCACCCATGAAGCAACCAGCCCGCAACCGAGGTGATCGCCCCTGATGTCAAACATCCAAATTATCGCCGCTGACTCCGAGGATCAGAAGCGCGCGTTTCTGCGCCTGCCGGAGCACCTCTACACGAACGACCCGAACTGGGTCTGCCCGTTGCGGATCGAACGGCGGGATTTCTTCGATCCGCAGAAGAACCCGTTTTTCGACGGCGCCGATGTGCAGCTTTTCCTCGCCCGCCGCAACGGTCGGGACGTGGGACGGATTTCGGCGCACATCTACCACGCGCATAACCGGGTCCACAACGAGCGCACCGGGTTTTTCGGGTTCTTCGAGTGTGAGAAGGACTTCGCCATCGCGCGGGCGTTGTGGGATGCGGCAGCAACATGGCTGGCGGAGCGCGAGATGGAACGGATGCGGGGTCCGGCCAACTTCACTACCAACCACGAGGTCGGCTTCTTGGCCGACGGCTTCGATACGCCGCCGGTGGTGATGATGCCGCACACCCACGCATACTACATCGACTTCGCCGAAGAGTACGGATTCCGGAAAGCGATGGATCTTTACGCCTACTACGCGCAGGATTCGGTTCCCGTCCCTGAGCGTGTGGAGCGGCTGATCGGGCGGATCGCCAAACGGTCGGGCGCGACGATCCGGCCGCTGGACATGAAGCACTTCGATCGCGAGGTGGAGGCGATCCAGGATATCTATGACTCAGCCTGGGCGCCGAACTGGGGTTTCGTGCCGATGACGAAAGCCGAGTTTGCCCACATGGCCAAAGACATGAAGCAGATCGTCGATCCGCGGGTGGTTCTGATCGTCGAGGTGGACGGGAAGGTCGCGGGGTTCTCACTGGCATTGCCGGATATCAACCAGGTGCTGATCCGCATGAACGGCCGCCTCTTCCCGTTCGGACTCATCAAGCTCTTGTGGCACACCAAAATACGGCACTCGATCAACCGGATCCGGGTTCTCGTCATGGGGGTCCTGCCCGAATACCAGAAGCGCGGGATCGACCAGCTTTTGCACTACGAAACCCGCCTCCGCGGCCCCGTCGCCGGGTACCACGACGCCGAGACATCGTGGATTTTGGAGACCAACACGATGATGAACGCGGTGGCCGAATCCCTCGGGCATGAACGGTATAAGACTTACCGGGTGTACGACTACCCGCTTACCTGAGCGTCTTCAGTCAGAAAGGACACTCGCAGCCCCTCACGGGCACGGGTCGCAGAACTCGACTTCGACGATGCCGCCGCGGAACGCAACGTTCACGATCTTCACGACGTCGATGACGTTGGTGTAGCCGCTGCAATCCAGGTCGGTGGTTGTGTACGGACACTGGACGTTCGGGTCGGGGATCTCCGGGGCGCCGCGGAAGGCGACACCTACGATGGACACCACGTCCAATACATTGATGACCCCTTCACATTCCGCGGGATCACCGTGACACTCGCACACGCAGGTCGGCACGTACTCGACCGAATACGGCACGGAGAACACCGAGGAGTCACCGAGCGGATCGGTGGCGCGCACACGCCAGTAGCAGACGCCGGCGGCGGCGAGCGTGACGTTTTCGGTGTGCGCGGTCAGGCCGCTCACTCGGACGACGTCGGACGCAAACGCCGTGTCGGGCGAGTATTCGAGCGTATAAGTCAGATCGGAATCATAGAACGAGTAGTCATCCCACTCGAAGAGAACCTCGGCGTCGGACACCTCCAAACCATCGGCCGGACCGATCAGACGCGGCGGGAAGAGACGCAACGGCATGTTGGCGGCATAGACATCCTGATTGCCGTTACGCGTGTCGGTGAAAACCATGGTCGCCCGCAGGCGCGAGGTCGCAATCCCGATGTACTCGCCGATCAGACCCGCTTGTGGCGACAGAAGACTGATCGGGGCATTCCGGTCGTACGGTTGCGGAGGCAGGGTGCTCTTACTCAGCGCGGATGCGTCGTAGGGCGACGACGACACCTCCGACACCCGCTGGTTCGGGGTCCAGGTCTGGCCGCCGTCGAACGAGTGTGTCACCCACAAATCAAAGAGCAGATTGGCCGGATCGAGCCGGCGGTCGTAGAAGGCGGCCGACACGACGCCGTCGGGATTGACCGCAATCCAGGGATGGAACTGATCGACGTGGTTGCCGAGCGGATCGTCGTTGATACGCACCCGCGACGTCCAGGTCATGCCGCTGTCGAGCGACATCGTCAGGTACAAATCGAGAAGGCCGTCGGCCGCCCTGTCCTCAAAGACGCAGTAAAGACGGCCGCGGTACGGGCTCTGGGTCATGTCGCTGGTCATCGCCGGAAAACCGAAGGTCCGGATTCCGCCGTTGATATCCCCATCCTGGAACAGCGTCGCCTGTAGCACACGATCAGTCGACCAAGTCCACCCCTGATCGTACGAAATGTCGTACAAGATGGCGCTACGCGTGAACGACACCCAGGCGACAATCACGCGCCCATCGGCGCCGACCGCCGCCACCGGCCACTGAACGCTGCGACGGTCGGATACCGGTCGGGGATCGCCGAATGATGCCCCGTTCGTCGAGGACACACAGAAAATTCCAGTGGTGTCGGTGAACCGTGTCCACGGCACGTAGAGATTCCCGTCACCGGGTCCGCCGGTCTGATCGCAGACAATCCACTCCTTGTCCTCAAAAGCGTCCGAGGGGAACTCCGGGGGATGATCGACGGCGGTTATGTAGAGCGGCCAGGTCATACCGGAGTCGAGCGAGATCGGCACAAACAGCCCGTTGGCGGGCGAGTACTCATCGTAGGACAGAATCATGCCATAGAAGACCCCGTCGTTGTTGACGGTGATCACCGGATCGGAGTCGCGGTTGTACGGGGTTGCCGGGACGAGGCCGCCCTCGGTCCAGGTACTCCCGCCGTCGTGGCTGTATCCCCACCCGACCTGACGATATCCGAGACGGAAATCGCGCCAGACCGCGACCAGGTTGTTCGGGTTGGTCGGATCAACCGCCACCGATTCCTCGTTCTGCAGTTGGAAAGTGTTATCGGTGTTGAGCTTGATATTGGGCGGTGGCGTGGCGGAAACATCGAACCACATCGGCAGATCGGTGGCCGTGTCCTGTGCGTGGGCCGAGTCGAACGCGCCGCACAGCGCCACCAGCAGACTCACAGCCGAAATGACGGTCCACCTGAGCATCGGTCGATCCGTACGCATAGACAGATTCCTCGCGTGTAGCGGTTGCTTAAGACGATCAGTCACAAAAAGGCCCGGCTCCTGAAGGAAACGAGACCGGGCGGTGAGGTAACCGTGATCCCGACGGGCTCATCGGGAGCAGCCCGGCATGCAATCAATATAACGCCCGTCCGGATTTAGCCAAGCGAAAACCCCGAAGGAGCAGGTCGGGTTCCTCCGGCCGGTTGTGCGTCTTGCGGCGGTAGCGGCAATCCCCTATCCTTAAACAAGATTGCCTCGCCGCAATCGGGAGGGACCAACCGGACCTCCGGGCCGTCGATGAGGTGCAATGATGCGTTGGCGTTGTCTGACAGCGGTTTCGATCACCGTTTCGCTGCTTTGCCAGAGCGGGTGCGTGGGTGGCGGCAAGAGTACGGTCGTCGTGACGGACCGCGACACGGACACGGTCTGGGTCCGGGTTCTCCTGAACGCGGGTTCGGCGTATGACCCTACCGGCAAGGAGGGGCTGGCGTTCGCCACCGCGACCGCGGTGCAATGGGGGTACGGCTCCCTGGCCCGCGGCACTCTGACCGATCGCCTGGCAGGTCTCTCAGCGCAGATCGATGTCTGGGTCGATCGTGCGGTCTGCGGTTTTGATGGCCGGTGCCCTCGCGCGGCGTGGCCCGAGTTCTCGGAACTCTTCGTTTCCCTGTTCGCGGAACCGCAGGTCGGGAATGAGGGGATCGCCTACATTGTCGCCGATCAGCTATCGGCACTCGAGAATCTGCGGAGCGATGACGCGCGACTCGCACGCGCCGTGCTGCAGCAGCGGCTCTACGGGGATCATCCCTGGGCCCACCCACCGGAGGGAACCGATCACTCGGTGCTCGACTTGCTCCCGTCGGACATTCGCGACTTCTGGTCGACGCACTATGTCAGTTCCGGTCTGATGCTGGGACTTGCGGGAAACATCTCAGGCAGTGAGGCCGGCCGGTTCCGCCAGTCACTCACCGATGTCCTGCCGTCGGGAAAAACGCCGCGGTGCGAACCGCCCGCGGCCGCGGTTGACGGGTTGCAGGTCGCGATTATCGAGATGCCGGGTCAGGATCCCAGGTCCCTGCTCGTCGGCTGTCCCACCGTAATCGTGCGCGGCGATACCGATTTTCCCGCGTTCCAGCTCGCCAACGCCTGGCTGGGACGTCACGGTGGACGACTGACCGAACTTCTCGACGACAAGCGCGACATCTCCTTTGTGTGCTGGTCCTATGTCGAACACACCGAGCCGTACGTCGAAACCGACGTTCTGACCAGCGGCCGACCGCGGGCCGCGCAGTGCTTCTTCATCGAGACACAGCCGGCGCCGGTCAACACGGCCTTTATTCTGAACATCATTTTGGCGGAACTCGATGAACTGACGGCGCGGGACATCCCGACAGCCGGACTGGACTCCGCACGCGGCTATCTCGCGGAGCACACGCGCGCGACCGCCGCGCATCCCGCCTATCGGATGGGGATGCAGCTCGACGCACGGTGGCTGGGCCTTTCAGGATTCACCGACGGAATCACAGGGGCACTGGAGACAACCTCTGCGGGTGATGCGCGTCGGGCGGTCAAGCGTGTTGTCGATCCCAACAATCTGGTCGTTGTCGCTGTGGTTCCATCGGGGCAGGCACTCGCCAGCCAGATCATGCGGCACCAGATTTCTTACTCATACCCGGAGGGCATCAATCGCCTGGACTTGCGCAGCGAAGACCTCGTCTATCTGGCTTACACTCCCAACTGGGATCCGCGGAAGATGCGGATACTCGGAGCCGACGAGTTGTTCCGCTGAGAGCACTTTCCGGAACCGAAGCCCGACCCCGCACCGCTCAACGCTCCCCCAGAAGCATTGCGATCACCCGCCGATCGGCAGCCGGGAAAGCAAAGTGTCCGAATTCGCCGGGACGAACCCAGCGGAAGCGACTGCACCCGATCGCGCGCACTGCTCCGGAACGGTACCGGCAGTCAAAGACAGAAAGACGGACCCGTAGGTGCGTGTAAGCGTGCCGGACGATCATCAGCCGCCGTCCGACGGCAATCGCGATTCCGATTTCTTCGGCCACCTCACGACGGCAGGTGTCCGCCAACGTCTCGTTGCCATTCCGCTTGCCGCCGGGGAACTCCCAGAGTCCGGGCAGGGGCCCGTGATCGAGACGCCGGGCGATGAGAATGCGGCCGTCGGCGCGACGGATCACCCCGCAGGCGACGGCAATCTCCGGCCGGGTCGGTCGGCGCGCGGGCAGACCGATCGTCGTTGTGCGCCCCGTCAGAACCGTACGACAGTCCCGGCACAAGGGACACTCGTCGCAGCGCGGCGCGCGCGGCGTGCAGACGACCGCACCGATCTCTATCAGAGCATCGGTCCACAGAGCGCCGCGCCCCACGATCATCAGTGATTCCAGGCGCGTGTGAATCGCGCGCCGAACGCGTCCGGAGCGCACATCGCCGGCGATCCCAAAGAAGCGCGCCGCCGTGCGCGCCACGTTCGCATCGATCGGCGGGTAGCGACCGCCGAAGCAGAAGTTTGAGACGGCGGCGGCGACGTAGTCACCGACCCCCGGCAACGCGCGGATCGCCGCATAAGCAGTGGGAAATCTGCCATCGTGCCGCTCGCGGATCAGATGCGCCGCCCGATGCAGATGCCGTGCGCGGTTGTAGTACCCCAACCCCTCCCACGCCTTCATCACCTGGTCGGGATCGGACGCGGCCAGCGCGGCCAGTGTCGGGAATCGTTTCAGAAACCGGGGATAACGTTTCTGTGCGACCGCCACCGTGGTCTGCACCAGCATGACCTCCGAAACCCAGACGCGGTAGGGATCGGTCTGGCCGCGCCACGGCATCCGCCGCGCGTTGCGCGCAAACCACCGCGCCAGGCGGCGGTACACATTCGCAGGATTCGGCCTGGTCCGGGTGGAACGTCGCGGGCTCATCGGGTCAGAAGCCAGATCGAGGCGGCCGCCAGACCCAGTCCGAGCGATCGCGACACCGTGAGTGTCTCCCCCAGGAACAATCTGCCGACGACGACCATCACCACCAGCGCACCCACCAGAATAAGCGGTCCGGCGGCGGACAGAGGACCATGGAGTCGGTACACGGCGAAACCCAGGACGGTCGCGAATGCCACGCAGACACCGCCCGCGATCGAGAAGAGGACGCCCGTCTGTGTGACTCCCGTCCCCCAGAACGGCCGGCGCATGAGGAGGAGATAAAGACCCATCGCAGCCACGGCGGTGATCTCAAGGATCACGCCCCCCGTGACGTCGGGAATCTTCCCCGCCGCCAGCTTGGTGCAGACGTGATACAGCCCGCTCACAAGCGCAACGACCAGCGCAACAATCACCCAGCGTTCAATCATCGGCCAACCCTCGGAATCCTGTTCAGTGCCCGTTCCCTACCCTCAGGAGGCGGGGCGCGGCAGTATAGACCAATTTGCACTGGCAGACTACGTGAAAAGGCGGTATGCTGCCCGGCGCTGGAAACCGGGTGGGAGACAGGATTTGCGTGTACCCAGCACATATCGGTTCCCACCTGCCGCAGGAAACAGCCGCGTGAGTCAATGAACGTCGCGGCGCAGGTATTGCGGATGCGGTGCCGTTGTATCATACTTCTCCCCTGTCAGTGTCACCTATCGGCGTGACCAGGAGGTAACATTGAACGATCCGCTCGTACTGATCGTTAGAGATGGCTGGGGAATCGGGAATCCGGCCGATCCGGGTAACGCCGTTGCCCATGCCCGTACTCCAGTCATGGATCGTCTGTTGCGTCACTATCCCTGGACGCGACTTGGAACCAGCGGCGCGGACGTCGGCTTGCTGCCCGGAGCTCAGGGATCCTCGGAGGTCGGCCATCTCAACATGGGCGCGGGTCGCATCGTCGATCAAGAGATCACCCGCCTCAATCGGATGATCGGCAACGGCGATTTCTTTCGGGCGCCGGCACTGACGGCAGCGATGTCGC
>DATKYL010000495.1:0-5362 GCA_035528515.1 Acidobacteriota bacterium
GTTGGGCGTGGCACGCACTATCCTGAGGCAGGGGCAGGGCGTCGAGGTCGCTTCCGGGATAACGGTCGGCCGATGGACGCCAGTCTGCCTCTTCCGTATCCTCAGCCCCGACGGCGGATGATAAGGTGTTGATGCATAACAAGTTGGAAATCGCTGTGCAGTGGGGCCGTCTTCTCGCTCAACCGCTGCCGATCATGTGTGGGCTGGTCTGAGCCCGCGAGTTGGCATTGTGGAGTTAAGAAGTCATGTGTAGACTGAGAACCGTGAACGGATTTCGCCTGATGCGGCGCGGGCGCGTGTCGACCGCGGGAAACGACCATCAGACGGTACCGGGTCATCGGACCGTGACTGTTGTTCTGTTTCTCGGGCTTGCGTTCATTGGCTGCTCATCGACACAACAGAGAGAGGCGTGGCGAAGCCACACCGCAACGGCTGCAGTCTATGAAGGCGGTCGCGGAGCCTCGGGCACTGAGATCGGTGAAGCGTTCGACGCCGACTCGGCCGATTTGTATACGTTGTTGACGTATGCGGCGCGTCATAATCCCGGGGTGGAGGCGGCTTTTCATCGCTGGCGTGCGGCCCTCGAAGGTATCGCACCCGCCAAGGCGCCTCCCGATCCGCGTTTCAACTTCGGCTACTACTTCGAGAACGTCGAGACACGAGTGGGTCCGCAGGAGGAGAGCTTCGGGCTGTCCCAGACATTTCCCTGGTTCGGCACCCTGCGTCTCAAAGGGGAGATGGCGGTTCAGGATGCCCTCGCCGCGGAGCAGACGTTTGCGGCGGCACGCGATCGGCTGTATTTCGATGTGGTTCGCGCCTGGGCCGAATATCATCACCTCCACCGTTCAATCGCAATCGCCGAGGAGGTCCTGGCCCTGGTGCGAGACGCCGAGGCGGTTGCCGCGGCGAAATACCGCGTCGGCGACGGGCCCTACGCCGACCTGATTCGCGCGCAAGTCGAACTGGGCAAACTTGAAGATCGCCTTGTTGCCCTGCGGGCGATGCAACGTCCGCTGGCGGCGGAATTAAACGCGTCTTTGAACCGTCCGCCTGACGCCCCTCTGCCGAACCCGCGAGAGATCTCGGACGAAACGTTGGGGCTATCCGATGGAGAGATCATTGCCCGGGTGCGCACCGATAACCCGTCGTTGCGATCGCTCGACTTTGCCGAGGCACGTGCCGACCGCGCGGTTTCTCTGGCGGGCCGCCGTTTCTACCCGACGTTCACAGTTGGTCTCGACTACATCCATACCGGCCCGGCGCGGATGACGGACATCGCGGGCAGCGGAACGGATCCGGTGATCGGGCGGTTCTCAATCAATGTGCCTTTGTGGTGGGGTGCCTACCGGGGGGGCAAGAGGGAAGCCGAAGCCCGTCGCCGGGCCGTCGTGTTGGAACGGCAGGATCGGGAGAACCATCTTCTGGCGCGGGTCCATGAGGTGTTGTTCGCCTACCACGACGCCCAACGCAAGATTGAACTCTATCGTGACGCGCTCATCCCCAAAGCGCACCAATCGATTGAGGCGTCGCGGGTCGGATACAAAGCGGGCGAAATCGACTTTCTCGATTATCTGGAGAGCCAGCGTATACTGCTGGACTTCGAGATCACGTTCGCCCGCGCCCGCGCCGACCGCCTGATTCGCCTGGCGGAATTGCGCGTGCTTGCGGGCGACGCTTGGAACGAAACCGGCGGATGAGGTAGCCATCGTGGCAGATCGTGATAGTGCATTAACGTCGCCGTCCGGGACGGGCTGGTGGAATACCGTGCGTACACGGCCGCTGTTCTGGTTAATCGTCGTTGCGGCTTTGGTGCTTGGGTATGTCCTGCGCGGCGGGTCGGGTCTGGCACCGTCCGATTCGGTCGTCGAACTCGACGGCGGTTCACAGGCGGAGACCTGGACTTGCTCGATGCATCCGCAGATTCAGCTCCCCGGGCCGGGCCAGTGTCCCATCTGCTTCATGGATTTGATTCCCGTTTCGCGCGATGAGCGGGCGGATGACGGGCCGCGTGTGGTTTCAATGTCGGAAACCGCACGCCGGCTGGCCCGGATCGTCACGGCGCCGGTGGAGCGCCGTTATGCGCAGGCAGTTGTGCGGATGGTCGGCACTGTCGACTACGATGAGACGCGTCTGGCCCACATTCCCGCGCTCGTGCCGGGCGAGCTCAAACGCCTGTTCGTCGATTACACCGGGATTGAGATCCAGGAGGGCGATCACATGGTGGTGATCGACAGCCCCAAACTCCTGGCGGCGCAGGAGGAACTGTTGCAGGCTTTGGCCGCAGCGCAGCGCACACCGCCTGCGGCGGGATCGTTCGGAGAGACTGCCGCCGCGACCGTCCGCGCGGCGCGTGAGAAACTGACGCGCTGGGGACTGACCGACGCGCAGGTCGCCGAGATCGAAGAGCGCGGCACCGCGGCCGATCAGATCACCCTGCTCGCCCCGATCGGGGGTGTGGTCGTCGCAAAGAACGCCCTCGAGGGGACCTATGTGCAGGTCGGGACGCCGATCTACACGATCGCCGATCTCTCGCACGTTTGGGTGAAGCTGGAGGCCTACGAATCCGATCTGGTGTGGCTGCGATATGGGCAGACCGTGACGTTTGCTTCCGATGCCCTGCCCGGCGAGACGTTGACCGGCGTGATCGCGTTCATCGATCCGGTTCTCGATGCGAAGACACGAACCGTCAAGGTCCGGGTCAACGTTTCCAATGCCGAGCGCAAGCTGAAACCGGGGATGTTCGTGCGCGCCGTGGTCACCGCCGACGTGGCCGCGGGCGGGCGGGTGATGGATGCGTCGTTGGCGGGACGATGGATCTGTCCCATGCATCCGGACGTCGTGAAGAAGGCCGCCGGTGACTGCGACATCTGCGGCATGCCGCTGGTCACCGCCGCGTCGCTCGGTTACGCCAGCGTGTCCTCGTCGACCGATCCGCCGCCGCTGGTGATTCCGGCATCGGCGCCGCTGATCACCGGCAAGCGCGCGGTGGTGTACGTGGAACACCTCGACCGCGATCGTCCGACGTATGAGGGACGTGAAATCGTCTTAGGACCGCGGGCGGGCGATCACTACATCGTGGCGTCCGGTCTTGAGGAAGGTGAGTGGGTCGTCGTCAACGGTGCGTTCAAAATCGACAGCGAACTGCAGATCCGGGCCGCGCCGAGTATGATGTCGCCCGAAGGCGGCGGCGCGCACGGTCAGGCCGATGACGGTGCGGCGGCGGCCAAAGCGAGACCGCCGGTCAAGTACATGCGCATGACGGGAATTCCCTCTGAGTTCAGCGTCATGCTCAAACCGATCTATGAGGCCTATTTCGATCTGCAGCGGGCGCTGGCCGATGACAAACACGGCGACGCGCTCGAAGCACTCGATCAACTCTATTTGAAGTTCCACACCGCCGATGCCGGTTCTCTGCCGGATTCGGTGCGCACGATCTGGGACGGTCTGCGCGATCGCATCCGCGCCACTGCGCGGGCCGGCGCCGCCGACGATGAGTGGGATGGACTGCGTGCGCGCTTTGAGACAATCGCGGGAGTTATGATCGACATCGACTACCGCCTCGGACACTTCGGTCAGGCGACGCACTACATCACTTTTTGTCCGATGGCGTTCGGCAATCGGGGCGCCTACTGGCTCCAGGACACCGAGTCGATCCTGAATCCGTACTTCGGTCACGCGATGCTCAAGTGCGGGAAGGTCACCGATCGTATCGCAGCCGCGGGTAACAAGCACGATGGTTGAGCGTCCGGACATCGTTGCCCCCGCCCGATCGTCGCTGATCGATCGGGTCATCGGTTCTTGTCTGCACAACAAGCTGGTCGTGATCCTCGCGGCGATTGTGATTGCCGCGTGGGGCGTGCTGGTGGCGCCGTTCGACTGGCCTCTGAGCGGGTTGCCGCGCAGCCCGGTGCCGGTCGACGCCATCCCCGACATCGGCGATAATCAGCAGATCGTGTTCACCGAATGGCGGGGACGTTCGCCGCAGGACATCGAAGATCAGATTACCTATCCGCTGACGGTGGCGATGCTGGGCGTACCCGGCGTCAAATCGATCCGCAGCTACTCGTTCTTGGGGTTTTCCAGCATTTACGTCATCTTCAGCGACGACGTGGAGTTTTACTGGTCGCGTACGCGCGTCCTGGAAAGGCTGAACAGTCTGCCCACCGGCACGTTGCCGGACGGGGTCCAGCCGTCGCTTGGTCCCGACGCCACCGCGTTGGGCCAGGTGTTCTGGTACACGCTCGAGGGGCGTGACCCGGCGGGCAACGCGACCGGCGGCTGGGATCTGCACGAGTTGCGCACGATCCAGGACTGGCACGTGCGTTACTCCCTGGCCTCGGCCCGTGGGGTGGCGGAGGTGGCCTCGATCGGCGGCTTTGTCCAGGAATACCAGATCGACGTCGACCCCGACGCGTTGCGCGCGCACGGCGTCACGCTCGCCCAGGTTTACGATGCGGTGCGCGGATCGAACGTCGACGTGGGGGCGCGCACGATTGAGATCAACAACGTCGAATATGTGGTCCGCGGACTGGGATTCATCAAGTCCCTCGCCGACATCGAGGAGATCGTCGTCCGCGTGACCGACCGCGTACCGATCCGTATCCGCGATATCGGTACGGTCGGCCTCGGTCCGGCGCTGCGCCGGGGCGTGCTCGACAAGGGCGGCGCCGAAGTCGTCGGCGGGGTGGTCGTGGTGCGTTACGGCGAAAACCCGCTCGCGGCGATCAACAATGTCAAAGCGAAGATCGCCGAAATCGCGCCGGGGTTGCCGTCGAAGACGCTGCCCGACGGCACGGTCTCGCAGGTGACCATCGTTCCCTTTTACGATCGCACCGGACTGATCTATGAGACGCTGGGAACGCTGAACACGGCGCTGTTCGACGAAATCCTGGTCACGATCATCGTCGTGCTGGTGATGGTCGCCCACTTGCGCAGTTCGGTGATGATCGCCGGACTGTTGCCGCTGGCTGTTCTCATGACTTTCATCGGAATGAAGGTTTTCCGTGTCGACGCCAACATCGTGGCCCTCTCCGGCATTGCGATCGCCATCGGCACGATCGTCGACATGGGGATCGTCATCTCGGAGAACATCGTCCGCCACCTGGGGGAGGCGCCGCCCGGCGAGCGCCGGTCGTCGGTGATCTACCGTGCCGCCACGGAGGTCGGCGGGGCGGTGACGACCGCGGTGGCCACCACGGTGGTGAGCTTCCTGCCTGTCTTCGCGATGATCGGTCCCGAGGGCAAGCTGTTCAAACCGCTGGCTTACACCAAGACGTTTGCTCTGGTTGCCTCGATCATCGTGGCGCTGACGCTGATACCGCCCGTCGCGCATCTTCTACTGGCAACGCGTTCCGGTCGCCGG
>DATKYL010000496.1:0-22701 GCA_035528515.1 Acidobacteriota bacterium
GAGAAAACCCCGCGAACGCGTACCGTGCGACCCGACGGGGCGTGCCCTTACCGCTCGGTGAACATGTCGTCGATGCGCGCATCGGCCGACTGTACAAAATCTGAACTGAGGGCATCGCCCTCATCGGGTGTCGCGCTGACGATTTCCCGGATACGATCGGCCGCATCCTTCGCGTACAAGCGCACCATGCCGATCGTCGTACGGTCATCGAAAACGATCGCCAGAATATTGCGCTCGCCGACGAGGGAAATGTGGATATGATCCTTCTTCCCCTGATGGAACAGGACAGAGAACTCCGGTTCCCCGACCAGACGGGCAATCTCCCGCGTGGAGGCAAAACTGCCCGCCAGCAGCGCGGATAACGCCGTCGTATCGAGCGACTGTGTGAATCCCTGGCGGGTAACCAAGTGCCCGTCCTTATCGACCAGCAGCGCACACTTAGCCTCCGCCTTTTTCAGAAGACGCAGCAGGGCGGCGTTGATCTGATCGATGTGTTCCGCGTAAATAACTTGTGCTCCCGACAACATGGATCACCTCCATCAACGGCCGAACAGCCACCCGAACAGGCGTTCGAAAAGCGTGCGCTTACGGTGACGCACCCGTGTACTTTTTTGAGCGGCGACAATAGTCGGTCGACTCTGGCGCGAGGGTCCGGGCCGCGGCGAGGCGCTTTCCGGTCGCGGGCGGTCCTCGGCGGTCATTGCTCCGCTTGCGGGCGCCGTCATCACCGCAACCCCGCCGGAGACGGCCGGAACCGCCGACCGTTCCGCAACGTGCGTGTCGGATGCCGCCGTCACTCCGGCCATTGCTGCAACGGCCGGTTCCGGGGTCGCAGTCGAAGCCGCCGCGGACGGCGACTCCGTCGGCATCGTTCCCTTCGCCGTACGCCGGCGGATGTCCTCTAATACCAGTTTCGAAATGCGCTTGACGGTGTCGAAGACCCCTGTCCCGTTGACGGCCGACGCCTCGACGTAAGGGTGGCCGTCGGGATTCAGGGCCGCTTCGAGTTCCTCGATCGAGGCCACCTCGGGCAGATCCCGCTTGTTGTATTGCATGACGATCGGCATCTGGGTGGGGTCGATCCCGTACGAGCGCAGATTATCGTCCATGTCGGCCAGCGATTCGAGGTTCTCGTCCATCTTGGCCCTCTGGGAATCGGCGACAAAGACGATGCCGTCGACGCCCCGCAGGACAAGTTTCCGCGTCGCGTTGTAGAAGACCTGGCCCGGCACCGTATACATCTGGAACTTGGTGGCGAAGCCGCCGATCTCCCCGACGCTGAGCGGGAGAAAGTCGAAGTAGAGCGTCCGGTCCGCCTCGGTTGCCAGACTGATCAGATCACCGCGGGAATTGGCGGGCAGGCGGTCGTGGACGCACTGCAAATTGGTGGTCTTCCCGGACAGACCGGGTCCGTAGTACACGATCTTGCAACTGATCTCACGGAATGCGTAGTTGATCGATACCATAAGCCCTATTCACGGATGCGACATCGCCGCCGAACGTCGCACGCCCGGCGTTGACGGATCCTGTGTCCTACGCGTTTTGCAGTGCCCCGATCGCGTTGCGGATTTCCAGGCGCACGAGCCCAATGTTCACACGCGGTTCGGTCGTCACCACGAGCGTCCCGATCCCCGCGTCGCTCAAAAAGATCTTCTGGTCGTCGGCTTCGACGGTGATCTGCGAGAATTCATCGCCGCCCATCTCACTGGTCGACCTGCGCACCGTCGCCGCAATGGACGAAGCGAGAGCACCCAGCACTTCATCGTCGGACTTCTCATTCAGGTCCGCGGCGATCACGATGCCGTCGTCGCCGACCAGCATACTCCCGGTCACACCGGTCGTTTTGTTCAACTGCGCCAACGTGTCATACATATTCGGCCTCCCCGGCATGTGTATAGCGGCGTCCGGATTCCCGTAGATAGGTCGTGATCATTTCGCGTGCGCGCGACAGCCGCACACCGATCAGATCGTCGGCCTCCGGATCGGTGAGAACACCGAGCCAGAATTCACCGACCGCTTCGGTAATCAACCGTCCCTGATCGGTGCGGATCTCGAACCGTTCGGGACGGCAGGCTTCCACCAAGGACAAGCGCCGTACGTGGAAATCGACGGCCTCGATCGAAATCGGCGCCCAGAAATCGGCATCCGTCGAATACTGCTGCCGCTGCCAGACCGCCAGGGGCAAACCCTCACGATCGACGATCCAGCACATGCGTACACCGTGATACTCACCCACGTAGGCGGCGGCACTATCAAGCGACGGCTCGGTGGCATAGGTACCGCTCGGCGTGCTGCCGGTGACGCCGGCGGACCGAATCGGTGCGGCTGTCCGGCTGCCGTAGGCGTGGCGGGCCGGTCGGGTCGGACGCGCGCGGCTGGTCACGAGTCCCACGGTGCGCCGTCGCCCGCGCGGCCTCACGGTGCTGACCGACCAGACACGTTCCCACACCGGTCGCATCACGATCGGTACCAGCAGGACGTGGAGAATCAGCGACAGCGGGTACGACCACATCGTCTCCGCCACGGTGCGGCCCCACGGCTTCGTGTGGGTCCAAGCAACAAATGTGCCCAGCACCATTCCCAGTCCCAGACGGCAGACGACCGTGAACCCGGCCGCAACCACCCGCGTGGAACCGGGCAGGCGCGACCCGGCGAGGGCGAACACACCCACGTAGAAGATCCACTCGATCAAGCTGACCACGGGGGTCAGTTCGAAGGACGGCAGGCCGAGGCGCTTCGGGTAGAACAGAAGCGGAATCGCGATCAGCGCTCCCAGGGCCAGAACGGTCTGGCGTGCCAGCACCGCCGTCGGCAGAACCGATCGCCTGTGTAACGTCTCCATGCTCAAGCCACCTCACCGTTTGCTGCCGGTTTGTCGCCGGCAGCGGGCGTAACCCGCTCGGCTCCCGTGACAGCCGTCTGACGCGCCGCACCAAACGGCACGCCGGCAGAGCCGACGAATCCGATGACACCACGGTCCCGACGCCGACACCACAGCTGGGCATCGGACCGCTCAATACGCAATTCCTGAAGATCGATACCCAGTTTCGCGTGCAACGCGGCGTCGATCTGCGCGAACATATCCGCCACGGTCGCCGCCGTCGCATCTTCGTCGTCGGTGACGCCCGCAAGGATGGCCCCTTCGGCATCGACACTGAACGCGTGCTCAACGCTCGGCACTGCAGCGAGATCGGCCGCCCACTCTCCCCAGGTCAGCGGAGCGGACCGGCCGAGGGCAGCGATCTCGGGACTCGGCGGCGCGGAGGGAGCGACCGTGACGGCATCCGGTGACGGCGATGTCTTCACCGACGCGTGCTTCTTTTCCGCCGCGCAGGCCTTGATGCGATTCCGCAACTCGGCGATCGCCGGGTTCCGGGGATCACCCCGTCGCAGTCTTTCGACGGCGGCGCGGGCACCCTCGACGTTACCCATGGCGATGAGAATCTCCGCCTGCAGCAGATCGCTGGCACGCGTTGGGCCGTCGAGTTCGATCGCCCGTGTCAGCACCGCGTGCGCCTCCGTGGGCATCCCCTGGTGCAGATACAGCTTCGCGAGGACGATGTGAGCCGGTGCATAGTCGGGGTGCTGCTTCAGCCCGCTCTTGCACACGGAGAAGGCGCGGCCGAAATCGCCGCGTTTGCGGTACGAGTCTGCGAGCGCCGCAAAGACCTGCGAACGCGGATTTTCCGCGAGTATCGCGAGGCACTTTTCGATGCGCTCATCGAGTTCAGCAACATTCAGCATGTACGACCCCGACCCAGACAGACCGTGTGCCCGTCCCGCAGCTGGAAGAGGGCGTGCGGGTTATCTGCAAGGGACATTGATAGATATCGACGCAAAAAAGGGGCGACTTTAAGCTGGTTTACCAGTCAATTCGCAGCCCGACGATCTGGCGGACGCGCCGTCTATTCCCAAGGGAGACATGCAGAAACGCGCTGCCCCCCCAGCAACCCGGACGGCGGCTGAGATAGCGGCACCCTTCATGAGACCACTTAGGCAAAGAGTTTGCGGAATCGCGTGACCCCCACAAAGAGGAGGATCAACGCGAGCAGACGCAGGACATCGACCCACGCGCTGCCTCCCGGAGACGGCATGAACCCCAGACGACCGCCGAACAGCAGGAGTTGGGCGACACCCAATACGCTGAAACCCAGGATGAACCAGAGCCAGCCGCGGCCGATTTTGCCTCCCCGGAGCGACGCATAGAGCTTGAACGTCGCCAGAAGACAGGCGAGGACCAAAAGCAGCGATAGGGATTCGACCAGGAGCGTGCCGCCACGCGAGAGGCCGGTGGAGCCCGTGGTTTCAGCCGTGGCCGCGACCGCCGCACACATCACCATCGCAGCAGCAAATCCGAGACGTTTTAACCAAGCCTTCATTGCGTTTGTCCCTTCAGCGCCTGCAGAAACTCACGTTTGAGCTCATACTTGTCAGCCAGGACGCGTTTCTGCGCCAGCAGGATGGAGAGGTCCTTTTCGATTCCCGCCGCCACGCTCTGGGCGTGACGCGGTCCCAACCGGTCGACCATCGATTCGACTGCCGTCTCCAGTGCGTGTCGCGCGGTCGCCAGAACGCGATGCAGCCGCACGGGCGACGGTATCCGTTCGGTGCGCGTGCGGAAGTGGTCCATCGCTTCCTGCCCCGGCGCATCGACCAGGGCTTCCACGAGTTCCCACGGGTCCTTGTCGCAGGCACTGGGGATGCGGAAGAACACCCGATCGCCGGCATCGCCGAACTGATCGATCAGAGCCTTGTGTACCGCGTCCAGTGAGTGCGAGTATAATTTGAAGACCAGATCGAAGATGTCCTTCTCCTCGTCACGTTGCCGGGCGGCGTTGGCCTTCCGCGGGCAAGGCTCGGCGACTTTGGCCGAGAGGAGCTTGTGTAACGCCTTGGACGCCGCATACTCGCCACGGGAACTGGTCGAGAGGATGTCACCCACGGTCCGCTCGCCGTCAATCGCGCACAGGACTTCGAGATCTTCCTCCGAGAGGGCGATCTCCCCGTCAGGTAATTGCGGAGCGGGAGCCATCCGCAGTACGGCTTCGTCGTCCGGAAGGGTATGAGCGATCTGGGCGTACTCGTCGTAGCGTCGGGCACCCTCCATCATCACATTGAGAGTGTTCAACTGAACGAGTGTATGCGCCTTATCGGGTGCCTCGCCCTCGGTGAAATGAAAATCGCCGTCCGGCCAACCGAAGACGCTGTAAACCACCTCCTCGACCTGAACGGCCAGGACATCGGCGAGCGCCTGGCGATCGATGGCACTGAGATCGACAAAGACCTGCCCCAGTCTGCGCCCGGTGGCATGCTGCCGCTTGAGTGCCCGTTCCAGATCCTCCGGTGAGATCTGACCCCGGCGCAGGAGCAGTTGACCCAGCCGCTCCTCATCGGTCGGAGGACTGGATGCCGATGCGATGATCTCCCCTTCGCGGAAGAAGATCTTTTTCCCCCGCCGCGGTCGCTCCAGGTTCAAGGCACCGGTTTTCTTCCCGGTCGATATCAACTGGAGAACGTCTCCGAACGAGACCGTCTTCAGATTCCCCGCAAAACTCATTCAAACTCCCCCGCCGGGCGAAGGACCCGGCGAACGGCACCACTGATCTTATCGGGGGATGACCCGAGAGCCTTTATCGGGCCTTGGCAAATGCAGCGCTGATCTCTGAAATCGTTGGCACGACGGCCCACCCGGGGCCGTGGAACTCGATCACGATGCCGCCGTGAACCTCGGTAGACCAGAAGGCCGTCCCGGGATAGCGCACTCTCCAGAACGCCAGCTTCTGGTCGGGATGTCGGACCCCCGGACGCCGGCCGAAAAGGACGACGCCCGCGGGAGACAGGCGGTCGATCAGCGAGCGGATCCGCCCGTCGGACGCGGCGGCGGGAACAACGACCAGATGCCCGGGACCCATCGTCCCCGCCGACGATATGTCGGGGCCGATCGAGGCCGGCAGATCGCGAATGAGAAGGAGCGTGTCCCGACCGCAGGCGATCCGATCGGCCCATACATGATCACCGCTGCCGCTGTCAACCGCCGGCGCGGTGAGACTCCGCCAGGTGATCGATGTACCCGACGGTGCCCGCAGCGATTGAACGGCGACAGCAAGAGACTCCGGTGCCGAGCGGAACCAGGGGAGTACGGGACCATGCCCACCACCGCCCCACCGCGTGCGGGTGAAAGGATCGACGACCCACTGCGTCAAATCGGCATCGATCCCGGGTTCCTCCGCCAGCCAGACGTTATGCCCGGTACCGTCGGCAATCCCCACGATCCGCGCGTTCCCGGCATCAAGAAGAGCAACCGTGAGGATTGCTGCTTTATTTGTCATCATGTATCGAGCGGCAGAAATGAGGAGGACCGCTGCCAGCGCATAGGCCGCCGGCCGCACCCAGGTATAGCGAAACCGCCAGACGAACGGGATGGCGGCGGCGCCGTACACGAGGGCCACCCCGAGGAGGGTGGGTCGCACCCACGCGATCACGGCCCCCGGCAACTCCGCGAAGAATCGCGCCACGATCACTCCTGCGCCGACCAGCCAATGGATCGGCGCTACCAGAATCCCCGCAAGGCCGGACCAGATGGCACTCAGTATCAGCAACAGAATCCCGAGTTGGGTCACGAGCCCCGCCAAGGGAACCATAATGAGATTAGCAAACACACCCATGACTGGTATGGTGCCGAAATGCCAGGCGACAATCGGCGTTGTGGCCACCCCCGCCGCCGCCGAAGAGAGCGCGACGGCGATAACTCCGTTCAGAAATCTCAGGCGGCGCCGTGGGATCAAGTGCCGGAATCGCCCCAGCACCAGGGCGATCGCGATCACGGCTGCGAACGACAACTGAAAACCGGGGCGGAACAGATACGCCGGTGAATAGAGGAGGATCAGCATCCCCGCGACGCCGACCGCATTCAGAATCGACACCGGGCGATGCAGCAGTTGCCCGATCAGAATCAGACCGACGACCAGAGACGCGCGCACGACGGATGGTTCGTTGCGCGTCAGAAACGAGAACGTCACGACCACGAGCAATAGCAGCAGCGTGCGCAGCCAGCGCGGCACCGACAACAGCATCAACGGCCACAAGAACACACCGACCACCAGCCACACATTCGCGCCCGAAACCGCCAGCAGATGCAAAGTCCCCGAGCCGCGGAACACGGTAAAAATCTCTGCCGGCAGACGATCGGTGTCCCCCAGAAGATAACCCAGGAGGATGGCGCTCGATGCGTCGGGCAGGTGCCGTGACAACGTCTGACGAATCCAGCGTCGCAACGGTTCGACGAGATTCTGCGGGTGCCAGGCGGCGCCCGGCCGTTCGATGCGCTCGATGGCGCCGACCGGCCGCACCAGCCCGTCGATCCCCTGACGAAAGAGATGGGCGGCGTAATCAAAGCCGCCCGGATTGCGCCGGATGAACGGCCGACGCACGCGCGCCGTCAAACGTAAGTAATCGCCGTAGCGGAAGGCAGTTAGCGATCGCCGTGCGGTCAGAAGCAGGCGGGCACGAACGGGGACGATCCCCGACGATCCGCGCACGGCGTGCAGGTCAAACGTCACCCGCCATCCGGATGACCTCTGATACGGAACGCCGGCGAGGGACCCGAAGACCTCGATCGGCCGGGTCGATTCTGTCAACTCCACCAGCGCGGCGGAGGGCCGGCCGGCGTTCTCGACGGCGATCCGCCAGGCACCCAGCGACATCAGGGCCACTGCGATCAAGACGATCGCGACAACGTGGATGCGGACATGTCGGTGCACGAGTGCGGCGACGATCGTCGCCGCGACCACGACGAGAAACGGCACCAGGGGCGGCCAGCCGAAATGATCCCCGGTCGCGACACCCGCGCCGATCATGATCGCCGCGAGCAGCGCCGGATGGCGGGCGCTCCCAGCCGGAATCCAGCGGCGGTCGCGTGACGACGACAACGCCGGTTGGCGAGTTGCCGGGCCCATGGTCGTTCGGGTAGCGATGGTGACCGCTACGTCAGCAAATAACGCACTATGAACAGTACTGCGATAATATACAGAGCCGGATGAATCTCGCGCCCGCGCCCCGAGGCCAGCTTGACCAGCGGATAGGAGATAAAGCCGAAGGCGAGCCCGTCGGTGATCGAGTAGGTAATCGGCATGCCAATCGCGACCAAGAAGGCCGGGATCGACTCGGTGGGATCATCCCAGCGGATGTCGCGTACGAGTTGTATCATCAGGGCTCCGACGATAATCAGGGCCGGTGCGGTTATCGGGTACAGCGTCACGCCCTCGGCCGTTACCACACCGGAGCCGATCGCTCTGACCAACGGCGCAAAGAACATCGAGAGGAGGAAAAGCGCGGCGGCAACCAGCGCAGCCACGCCGGTCTTCGCACCCGCGACGATACCCGCAGCCGATTCGATATAGGCGGTCACGGTCGAGGTGCCGAGCACCGCCCCGCCGACGGTGCCGAGTGCGTCGGCGGCGAAGGCGCGTTGGGCCCGCGGCAGGCGCCCCTCCTTGAAGTAGCCCGCCCGCTTGCCGAGCCCTGCCAACGTCCCGGTCGTATCGAACAAATCGAGAAACAGAAAGACGAAGACCGCCGTCAAGAACGCGGTGTCGATGGTGGGGGTCCAATCCAGCCGGGCGAACGTGGGTCCCAGGGACGGCGGCAGAGAGACGAATCCGTCGAGATGCACCACGCGCAGGAGCACGCCGCCGATCGCGGTGGCGAGTATCCCCCAGAAGATCGCCCCGGGGATACGCCGCGCCAGAAACATCGCCGTCAGTAGTAGACCGCCGATCGACAGGAGCACGGGTGCCTGGGAGAGATCGCCGAGCTGAATCAGGCCGCCCGGGTTCTTGACCACCAGCCCCGCGTTTTGGAATCCCATGAGGGCGATGAAGAGGCCGATGCCGATGCCGATGGCGGTCTTCAAGACGTCGGGAATCGCATCGAGGATGATCTTGCGGACGCGGCTGAAGGACAAGAGCACAAAGATGATGCCGGCATAGAAGACCGCCGCCATCGCTTCGGTCCAGATCATGCCGGTGGCAAGCACGACGCCGAACACGAAGTAGAAGTTCTCCCCCATGCCCGGCGCGAGGACGATCGGGTAATTCGCCCAGACCGCCATGATCACGGTCGCGAAGGCCGCCGAAAGACAGGTGGCGGTCATGACCGCACCGAAATCCATCCCCGCCTGCGCCAGGAGCGCAGGTTGGACGAAGATGATGTAGGACATGGTCAGGAAGGTGGTCGCGCCACCGATCGCTTCATCGCGCCAGCGCGCGCCGCGCGATTCGAAATCGAAAAAGCGTTCCAGCCGACTCTTCATCCTAACACCTCAGCCCGATCATCGACCGCGCCCGCGATACACGCTGCCCATCTGCCGGTAGCCTAAGAGCCATGTTATGAGAAGATACACTATCGCCGCGGTCCCCACCGCAACAACCGTCGCTCCGACGGTCCCGAAGGGAATCCCATCCAGAAAGGGTGCCGAGAGAATCCACACGCCGACGCGCACGCCGAGCCATCCCGCCGCCGCGAAGACAAGCAGATGCCCAAACGCAGGCAACAGCGAGAGCGGACCGAAGCGCCGCCGCGCCAGAAACAGGAGTAACCCGATCTGCACAACGGCCGCCGAGGCGACTGAGAGCGCCAGCCCGGCATAACCCAGGGGGCCGATCAATACGGTCATCAGGATCAGATTGACGACGACCGAACTGACACCGCAGATCATGGGGGTGCGGGTATCGTGATGCGCAAAAAACAGCGGCGCCGTTACACGGACCGTCGCCATCGCCGGCAGACCCAACGAGTAGAAGAAGAGTGCGCGCGCGGTATGCGCCGTCGCCTCGGCACCGAACCGTCCCCGCTCGAACAACGCCGCACAAATCGGCTCCCCCATGAGGAGGAAAGCGATCATCACCGGCGTGACCAGGTAGAAGACGGTCTGGATCGCCTGTGTCCAGATGGCCTTCGTCCCGCCCCAGTCCCCCGCGGCAACACGTTCGGACAAGCGCGGCAGGCCGACGGTTGCGGCGGCCACCGCGAAAACACCGAGTGGCACGAAGAGCACGCGGAAGGCGAAGTTCAGGTAAGTGACCGGCCCGTCGCCCATCGACCACGCGAAACGGGTGATGGCCATGATGTTGACCTGCACCGCCGCAGTGCCCACCACCGCCGGCACCATGAGACGCGCGATCTGCCGTACCCGAGGATCGCGCCAGCCCCAGTCCCAGCGATAACGGTGGCCCATGCGGCGCAAAACCATCGCCTGAACGCCCCATTGGAGAAGCCCCCCTGCCAGAACGCCCCAGGCCAGCGCCACGATCGGCGGATCGACAAAGCGCGAGAGGATCACCGCCCCGCCGATCATACCGACGTTGAACCCGGCGGGGGCCAACGCCGGCACCCCGAAGCGTCCCATCGCATTGAGCGCACCCATTAGAACAGCCGCCAGCGAGACTAAGAGCAGGAATGGAAACATCAGCCGGGCTAAGTCGATCAGGAGGGCGATCTTCCCGGGGGTCTCTTCGACGCCGCCGGCGAATATCCAGGCGATCTGGGGAGTGACCGCGATTCCGATCAGACAGATGACGGCGAGAATGACCGAAAAGACGGTCAGGACCCGGTTTAGCAGGGCAAAGGCGGCCTGCCGCCCCTCCTTCTTGAGGACCGACGTGAAGGTCGGGACATAGGCGGCGGAGAACGCCCCCTCGGCGAAAAAATCGCGCAGGAGGTTGGGGATCCGGAAGGCCGCCACGAAGGCATCGGTGACGGCCCCGGCGCCAAAGTAGTAGGCGATCACCTGTTCGCGCACGATCCCCAGGAGGCGGGAAACGAGAGTCCCGGCGGCTACGGTGCGTGTCTGGCCGGCGAACCGCCCCGGGGCAGCGACATCGGTCCCCATGGGGTCGCCGCCGGGGGCGCCCACAGGATCGTTTTGACGTTGTTTTTCTCGGGCCATGTATTATAATTCCCGGTCTTAGGATAGGCTCCGCGGGGGGCGGGGCCAACTGCGAAAAGGAAGGATTAGAACGTGTCGAAAAGACGGGCGGCCGACAAGAAGCATCTGCGGCAGAGCATCAAGCGGAATCAGCGTAACCGTTCCTATAAGTCGCGGGTACGGACGGTTCTAAAGGATTTTGAAGCCATCACCGAGACGGACAAGATCCGCGAGGCGCTCCCCAAGGCCATCTCGGAGGTCGACAAAGCGGCAGCCAAGAAGGTGTTCCACAAGAACAAGGCGGCCCGCCTGAAATCCCGTCTGGCCCACAAGGCCGCCGGCGAAACCGCCGCGTAGCGGTTTGAGATTACGAGCATCGCATGCATTGTGAGCCCCGCGCCTGCGGGGCTTTTTTGTTGCCGTAAATCCGGATCCCCTACCAGATGATATGCCGCGCGACCTTCAGCAGCGCGGGGTGGGCCCGTATCAGACGTTTGAGCATATCGACCGGGTCGATCGCGGTAATCGTCTTACCGTCGAGTATCGCCGCCGCCGCAGTCAGGACGGTGTCGATATCGGCATTCGACATGCGCAGGAAGATCTGACGGGCCCAGAGGTAGAACCGCATCTGCCGCCCCCGTTCCGCCATCAACCGTTCGGGATAACGTTTCAGGAGGTGCAGATTGCCGTGCCCGTCGTGCAGGTAGTCGACCGCCGCCTCCGCCGCCCGACAGCCCGACCAGAGCGCGTTCGCGATGCCTGCGCCGGTAATCGAATCCAGGAGTCGCGCGGCATCGCCGGTGACCATGACGTTGCCCTTGAGCATGAACTTGCGTCCGGCGAATTCGGGGATGCCGCCGGCTACACGCGCGAGCGGCTCGGGCGCGTGGTTGCCGAAACGGCGACGCACAAATTCACGGAGTGCCGCATGCGCCTTGTGGCCGGAGGCAACGACGGGCGCCACGGCCGCGCCGACGTTGGCCGCGCCGTTCCCCTTCGGGAAGACCCAGGCATATCCGCCCGGCACCATGTCGGTGTCGAGGTAGAACTCCATGCGGCAGGGGTCGCAATCCGGTACATCCCCAAACAGGTACTGAGCCGCGGAGTCCATGCGGTTGACGGAGAGCGTGGTGTCGATCCCGGCCCAGCGCGCGACGAGCGATTCGATCCCGTCGGCGGCGATGATGATTTCGGATGCGACCGTACACTCCCGTCCGTTCTCACGCAGGCGCACGCCGTCGAAACGCCCGGTGTCGCCGCCGATCAGCCCCACCGCTTCGGTGCCGGTCACGACTTCGCAGCCCAGCGCTGCCGCCTGATCGGCGATTCCCTGCTCGAACCGCCGGCGCGACAGGACAAGACCGGCGTCGGGGTGGGTGAACTCAACCGTTACGCCGCCAGGCGACCGTAGATAGCAGCGCTCGATTTCGGCGTCCACCCAGCGGCGGTCGAGCGGGAGGTGGTTGGTCAGGCCGGAGAGGGAGATCCCCTCGGCGCAGCAGAGCGGTTCGCCGATGCGCGGGTGCTTTTCCACCAGCAGGGTGCGGCAGCCGGCGCGCGCGGCGGTGAGCGCCGCCAGACCGCCCGCCGGTCCGGCACCGACGATTACGATGTCAAACGAACGGTCCACTCTCTCCCTGGCGTGTTGCAGAAAGTCAGTTTCGCCCCTCCGGGGCTCCATTGTTCGTGACGCTCATTGATCCCACGGCTTACGCCGTGGGCTATGGTGCCGCCTCATTCGACCGACAAGGCATCGGTCGGACAGGCGATCACACAGGCGTCGCAGAGTACGCACTCCGATTCAATGATTTCCAGATACGTCGGACGCAGAACGAGCGCCTCATAGGCGCAGACCGCCACGCATAACCCGCACTCGGTGCAGGCGTTGCGATCCAGTGTGAGGATGCCAGTTGTCATGTCACACGACCCGGCCGGAGGCCGAAACGATGGAACATGCAAAGGTGGGAGAAAACAACGGCTTTGATCGCAGGGAAATCACTGGTCGCTGATAGGCACCGCGGTCATCGCATCGCGGTCGATCACAATCAGGCGGCGACCGTCGGCGGCAAAACGCACCTGCGGGAACATCGCCCCCCAGTTGGCGGGTTTGCGCTCGACCGTGTGCTGCACGACCCCGTCCGCATCGATGATTTGACAACGGCTGCGCGAGTGGCGCGCGGCGCTCTCGGGACCGGGATCGTGATCGGCGCCGATCGCGACCAGACGGGCACCGTCGAGGAGATCGACGGTGTGGAGCTTCCAGGCGGGGTCGTCCTCACCGCGATCCCAAACCAGCGCCGGCGGATCGACGCTGACCACCGCGGCGTGCGTCAGCGAGAGAGCGGCCACATGATGGCCGTCCGGGGAAACCGCTATCGCGCGGATCGTGCCACGGTCGGCCGGCCAGCGGTGGGTGCCGATCAGCTCGTCGCCACGGTAGATGCGCACGGCGGTGCCGGCGGTCACGGCCACCACGCCTCCGTCGGCCGACGCGTCCCAAGCCGTCGCATCACCGAACGCGTAGAGCACGTCGCCCTCGGCCGAGGCCACCTGCAATCCTCCGGCCGCCGTCTCAAAAAGAAAACGTGAGCCGTCGCGTGAGAAACGTCCGCCCTCGAAATACTCGACCGGGATCACATTCGTCGACCGGCCGCGACTGTCGTAGAGACGCAGAGTGGTCTGCGGCAGACCCTCGGCCCCGTCAATGCCGCAGATCGCGTTCCCGCGCGGCGAGACGATCGCGCTGGAAAACCCCGGCTTGTTGATCTGAAGTACGCGCTGCCCCTGACTGTCGTACAGGTCGAACCGCACCACCTGGAGCGTCATCGGCTGCTGGTCGGCGTAGACGAGAATGCCGACCACGGCGGCGCCCGGCGTGCCGACCATATGTTCCTTGCCGCGCAGATTGAACACGTGACGCTGCGCACCGTCGGCCGCGTGAAAACGGACGCGTCCCTTCTCGACTTTCACCCAGTCACCGGTCTCAAACACCATCCACTGCGACGCGGCGGCGAACGAGACTTCTCGTGCCGAGCCGAACTCAACCGCACCGGCCGGTGCGGCGGCACAGAGGACGAATGCGGCGCAGACCGCGATCGGTGTCCAGCGTATCAATTGTCTCATCGGTCAGGTCGATCGTTTCGAACCAGGTTGCCCCTGCGCTTCAGGATCGGTACTTCCCCCCACGACTTATACAATATCGAATTCTCAGGGACGGTTTTCAAGCCTCTTCCTGTCACACGGGCGACAAGGGAGTCGGCGGTCGGGTTTCGACGCACGAGGTCGCGAGGAGGATCAGAGCAGAAGATCGCCTTGCGGGGGACGCAACGGTGAGCGCGCGGGTTCGATTGCGGGGAATTTCAGGTCGCCGTCGAGCTTCAGCGGCGCCACACCGAGGATACCCTCATGGGCACGGTTCTGGTCACGCGGCACCCAGCACAACTCAAAGGGTCGCTTCACCCGGAACCGGCGGACCAGCGCCCAAAAACGGGCCTCGGCGGGGGGCACCGGGTTGCGGCGATTCACCTGATAGATCACCGCCGCCGCGTCGCTGTACAACTCCAGCTTCACCCCCTCGAACACCTTGGGGTTTTTCTCGATGAAGGCGAGGAGGGCCAGGAGCGCGCCATACTCACACTCGGTCGCGGTGCCGAACTGGGCGGCACGGAACTGCACCCCCCAATCAGGAATGGCGAACGAGGTGATGCCGGCACCGCGCACGTCGCGGTCAGGTAGATTGTTGGTTCCCCAGAAGAAGCAGCGCATAATGAATGTTGTCCAAAGTTCAGGGCCGGTGGCTTCGTCGCCAGCCGGCCCAGCATGGCAGCTCACGACGTTATGTTTGTATTGCAACCGCGATGCCACGTGGGATGGTGGCCGGGGCGTGTTTGTATCTTGCTGTCTGGCTGACTGTTACAGGGCTGCACTGCGGCGCCCGGCGCTGCCTCGCCGTCTCATCGCCCCGAACACCGCAAACCGGTGCAGTTCGGCTGCAATCGGCTGAACGATCCGCCGCGGCGGAGACCTGCCCAGGGATGCGCTGAAATGGTGGGTGGCCCGGACGCCTGGCGTCCACTCGACCGCTGGGTCGGAGCCTGCGATTTAGAGGAGGTCGCGCAGGACGGGGTCGGGGACCTCGAGGTATTTCCCGGTGGCGGTGGCGTAGACGGTGCCGTCGGTGCCGGTCACCTCGGCCGCGGTCTCGAAGAGGCGGCCGCGCTGACTGACGATCCGTCCGGTCAGCCGCAGCTTCTCCCCCACCGGCACCGGCTTCTTGTAGCGGCAGGTCATCTCCACGGTCATCGCAAAGCGCTGGATTGCTAAGACCGCCTTGGCCATGATCTCATCTAGTAGAGTGGAGACCAGCCCGCCGTGGTATATCCCCTTGTACCCCTGATACTTGGGTTCGGCGATACAGTCGGCGACCGCATCGTCGCCGTCACGGAAGAACTTGATTCGCAGTCCCTCGGGATGCTCATCGCCGCAGACAAAACAACCGCTGTACTTAATAATCTCTTCCATCGCCGCTCCCCGGATTGGAGCCGACGATAGGGCGCAAACCGCGTCGGGTCAAGGGCAGAGGGAGAGGGTGTCGGTGATGAAGAAGTCGCCGGAGGTCGTCTCGATCTCGAGTGCGCCGTTGGAGACGAAGTGGCCCTCCAGAAGCCACATGATCTGGACACCGTCGCCAGAACGTGCGGAGGTTTGAGTCTCTATGAACTGACCAGACAGATGACCACCAGGTGTTATCGGTAAGTCGGTCAGATTCGGATTCCCCAACGATCCGCTGATCTCGAGACCGTAATAGTCGGGATTGCTATAGCCTGTGTGCCGATAGGCAGATACGCCCAGTTCTAAAGCATATTGTCCCACCTGGAACATGGTGTAACCGGCCTCAATCCGCACAGTCCAGTCGCTCCTCCGGCCATCCTCGATGATGCGAACGTTGAACCGTCGCTCGCAGATCACGCTGGCCGCCGTGTCGGTGGCATCACGCTCCATCAGATCGTTAGAGACATCGCGTCGGTAGAAAGAGCAACGCTTGTCGGCGAAGCGGTGGTCACCGTTGACATTCGCGAACATCGTCCACGTTCCCGATTCGAACTCAGCCCAATCGGCCTCTGTGTCGGGAACAAAGACGGGCCAGCGGAGACCCGGCACGAACGACGTATCCACCGCAACCCGGGCGTCAATCGCATATCGAAGAGTCGCGCAGCACTCGCTCAGGGCGCCCTCGAGGAGTGAACGGAAGTTGTAATACAATTCCTCACTCGTTGTCCTCCGGGGGCACACACTGCGGTCAGAGGCGCACGAGAGGCCGAGGAGAACTGCCAGCACCACCGGGAGGTGGGTTCGCACTCGGCGAGCAGGAATCCGAAGAGCCATCAGACTGTCCGATAGAATATTCCTCTTCAATATACACACAATGAGCACCGACAGCAAAAAAAGAGCCCGCCCCGCGGAGGCGGGGCGGGCTGGGGGTTCCATTGTGGAACGAGGTTACGGCAGCGGTGGCTCGCAGATCTGGACAGTCGTCTGCTCGCCCACACTGGGAGTGCGCACCGACTGGATGCTCATGTTGGCGGTCCCATTGGAGTTGAACACGACCGACATCTTCCAGTCGTCGATCATGGTCTCTTTGTCACCTGCGAGGGTCATCGCCATGTCGATGCCGAAGTCCGCATCTACGCGTCCGCTTGTCGGGCAGGTCGCGCTGGGATCGCCGATTGTCGGGAAGCGGACGTTGGTGCTTGTCATGTCCACGTCAAACCCGCCGACGACGGTCATCTTCTCCAGGCCCTCGTTGCCCGGGTCAAAATCAGTCTCCCAAAGAAGGTCGACGTCAGTCTTCAACCCGGATGTGCCATTCAGCATTGCGGACGCAGAGTTCAATCCTGTGATGTCGACCTTCGAATCCAAATCGACATCGATTTCCACCGCAAAGTTCTCACCGTTGTCTGATGCGGCAGCTTCCAAACGCAGCTCGACGTCGAATTCCTGACTGAAGCCGGTCGTTGTCTCGTCCGGGACATCCTGGTACCCCCCGGGGCTCATGTACTGCACGTAAATCGTCATCTTCAGATCAGCAGAGTAAGGGACTCCATCATACTCACCACTGACTGCCTGGTCGACGACCACTTCCCAACGGTCCGCTGACTCGCTATAACCACATGTTGGACCGTTCTGAGCGGAGGCCAGTCGGATCGCCGACTGGATCAGATCCGCCAGTTCCGTTTTCCGAGCCCCCGCGATCTGTGGTCCTCTGTGATTCGGTGTGAGGATCGCACCCCCGCCGGGGATTGCGAGTCGCCCCAAAGGAATGTCGCGAAAGTCATAGCCGTCGCAGTTGAATGCTCCCCACTGGCCCGCGCCGGCTTGTATCGTCAGCAGAGGCATTACAGCCCCGCCCGCACTGCCGACGTCACCGACGAACGCATCCAGAAATTCCATTTGCTCCTCAGGTGTCATCGTGCCCACCGCGTTCTCGTCGTCATCGCTCGAGCACCCGACGGCGACGACCAGCGCGAGCACGGCCATACCCGCGATGATCCCATGCAGCCACTTGCGTTTCATGCGTCCCTCCTGCTCCGTTAACATCCCTTAGCGTCCCACCATAAGTTGCGCAATGATCGCACCCTGAGCCCAAAGCCGATTCTCGGCTTCGTCGAAGACGACCGACTGCGGGCCGTCCATCATCTCGTCGGTGATCTCCCGTCCCCGTTCGGCGGGGAGGCAGTGCATCACAATCGCCGATGACTTCGCGTTTTTCAAGAGTCTCCCGTTGACCTGGAACGGTTCGAGCTGCTTGGCGCGTTGTTCGGCTAAGTCCTTCTGCCCCATTGAGGCCCAGACATCGGTGTAGACCACGTCGGCGCCGCGCACCGCCGCGGCCGGATCGTGGCTGACCGTGATTTGGCTCAGCCCGGCCTTGCGTGCGCTGTCGACGATTGCCGCGTCAGGCATCGTCTCCGGCGAGGTCGCCAGACGCAGGTCCATCGGGATGCGCGCGGCCAGGTTCGCCCACGAATGAAACACGTTGTTGCCGTCGCCCAGAAATGCGACTGTCAGATCGTCGATGCGTCCCAGATGTTCACGTGCGGTCAGGATGTCGCCCATGATCTGGCAGGGGTGGTATGAATCGGTGAGCGCGTTGATCACCGGCACCGACGCGTGCTGCGCCAGTTCATCGACGTGCGCCTGCTGGAACGTGCGGATCACAATCAGACCGAGATAGCGCGACATGACGTTGGCGACGTCGTAGATCGATTCGCGCACGCCGAGTTTGATCTCGGCGTCGGTGATAAACATCGGATGACCGCCGAGCCGGAAGACGCCGGTCTCGAAACTCTGGCGGGTGCGCAGCGACGGTTTGTGGAAAATCAGCGCCGCAACGAGACCCTCAAGCGGGCGCGGCGCAACCCTGCCACCCTTCCAATCGGCGGCCCAGTCAAGGGTGGCACGGATTTCATCCGTGGTCCAGTCGGTGATGCGCAGGAAATCTTTCGTGTGGACGCCGGGCGGCATGTCGGCGGCGCTCCCGCCCGACTGCGCCGCGCGCGGCGTCGCGGGTGTGGTTGGTGGTATCATGTCGTACTCCGGTGATGCGGTCGCGGTTACAGGATATAGCGGCTTAAGTCCTCGTCCTCGACGATGTCGCGCAGGATCTTTTTCACATCGCGCCGATCGAAGACGACGCTTTTCTTTTTCATCGTCGACGCCCCGAACATCACGTCTTCCAGGAGCGTCGTCATCACGGTATGCAGGCGCCGCGCGCCGATGTTCTCCGCGCGTTCGTTGACCAGATGCGCGGTCTGGGCGATTTCGTCGACCGCTTCATCGGTAAACGAAATCTTGATCCCTTCGGTGGCCAGCAGCGCTTCGTACTGACGCACGAGAGCATTCTGCGGTTCGCGCAGGATGCGCACAAAATCGGCGGCGGTGAGGCTGTCGAGTTCGACGCGAATCGGGAAGCGTCCCTGCAGCTCGGGGATCAGATCGGACGGTTTGGTCATGTGAAAGGCGCCGGCGGCGACGAACAGGACATGGTCGGTACGGACCATGCCGTACTTGGTCATCACGTTGGTGCCTTCGACGATCGGCAGAATGTCGCGCTGGACCCCTTCGCGCGAGACGTCGGGGTTGCCCGACTTCGACGATTCGGCGGCGATCTTGTCGAGTTCGTCGACGAAGATAATGCCGGCGTTCTCGGCGCGTTCGATCGCCTGCCCGATCACGTCGTCCATGTCGACCAGCTTGTCGGTCTCTTCGGCGACGAGTGCGCGCCGGGCGTCGGCGATCGTCATCTTGCGCTGTTTGGTCTTCCTGGGCATCATTCCCGAGAACATATCGCGGACATTGACACCCAGTTCCTCGATCCCCCCCGGCGAGAAGACCTCAATGACCGGGAAGCGCCCGTCGGTGGTTTCGAGTTCGACCTGCTTTTCGTCGAGCAGCCCGTCTTTCAGCTGGGTCCGCAGCTTGTCGCGCGTCCGTTCCCACTTGGCGCGCGCCTCCGCATCGCCCGCATCGGCGACCGGCCGGCTGCGTCGCCCCGGCGGCGGCAGGAGAATATCGAGCACCCGTTCGTCGGCCAGTTCAGTCGCACGCTGGGCGACGTTCCCCGCCTTCTCTTTCTTGACCATCGCGACGGAGAGATCGACCAAGTCGCGGACCATCGATTCGACATCGCGCCCGACGTACCCGACTTCGGTGTATTTCGACGCCTCGACCTTGAGGAAGGGCGCGCCCGCCAGGGCCGCGAGGCGGCGGGCGATCTCGGTCTTACCGACGCCGGTCGGGCCGATCATGATGATGTTGTTGGGCGCGATCTCCTCGCGCAGCGGCCCTTCGACATGCTGACGGCGCCAGCGGTTGCGCAGGGCGATCGCCACCGAGCGTTTGGCCCGGTCCTGGCCGATGATGTAGCGATCGAGCGCGGCGACGATTTCCTGCGGCGACAGTTCATCACGCAACGGCGATTGGGATGTCGATTCGAGGGCGGACGGTTTGACGTTGTTGGGCATGTTTACAGGACCTCGATCGTGATATCCTTGTTGGTGAACACGCAAATATCGGCGGTGATTTCCATCGCCGCGCGCACGACCGCTTCGGCACCGAGTTTGGTGTGGCGGATCAGCGCCCGCGCGGCGGCCACGGCGAAGGGTGATCCGGAGCCGATGCCGATGACACCGTCATCGGGTTCGATCACATCGCCGGTCCCCGACAGAATCAGCGCGTGCTGGCCGTCGCAGACCGCCAGCAGCGCCTCCAGACGGCGCAGGTACTTGTCGGTCCGCCAGTCTTTGGCCAGCTCGACCGCCGCCCGCGGCAGATTGCCGCTAAAGTCCTCCAGCTTGGCCTCGAACCGCTCGAAGAGCGTGAAAGCGTCGGCCGACGCGCCGGCAAACCCGGCCAGCACCCGTCCGTCGGCCAGGCGGCGCACCTTCTGGGCGGTGTGTTTCATAATCGTGTCGTCGAAGGTGACCTGACCGTCGCCGCCCATCGCCGTCTGCCCGCGGATCGTCAGTCCGAGAACGGTCGTGCTGTGGAAGCGAGCGGCGCCGCGAAAGTCAGCGGGACTCGTCAAGGGGAAACGCATCGCGGTATACCTCCTGCAGACGGTGGGGTGTGGTGTGCGTGTAGATCTGTGTCGTCGCAACGTTCTGGTGTCCGAGAAGCTCGCGCAGCGCCATCAGGTCGGCGCCGCGATCGAGCAGGTGCGTGGCGAATGTATGACGCAGCCGGTGCGGCGAGACTGAGCCACCGACCGATACGGCAAACGTGCGTTTGAGGATACGCGCCACCGAACGAGCCGTGAGACGTCCTTCCCGTCGGTTGACGAAGATCGGCCGGTCGGACGTGACAGCGGCCGCCGGACTCAATGCGATCAATTGTGTCAGTGACTGGCCTACGCGCTGTCCGGTCGGCACGATCCGTTCCCGTTCTCTCTTTCCAAACAGGCGCACGCTCAGTGCAGTGCGATCGAGGTCGCCCCAGTCGAGCGCGACCAGTTCGGCGACGCGGGCGCCGGTGGCATAAAGGGTCTGGACCAGGCAGGCGTCGCGGCACTCCCAGCGGGTCCGCATCGGCAGAGCGTCGAGCCACTGGCGCATCTGCGCTTCACTGATGAAACGGGGCAGGCCGGGGGAGAACTTCACCGGCGGCACGCGTTCCGACCAGTCGTCAGCCATTACCCCGTCACGATGCAGGAATGAAAGGAACGATCTCAGGACCGCCGCAGCCCGGGCGATCGAACGGTTGGACAGCCCCGCCACCGCCAATGATGCGAGGAAATCCTGAAAGCGACGGGTACTGAGGGTGCGCTCGCCCGGCGGGGCATCGGCAATCTTCTGCATCGTGAGGAACCGCGTCAATTCGCGCCGGTACGCCGTGACGGTGTGGGCAGACATCCGCCGCGCCTGCTCCAGATCGCGGACGAAACGGTCCATCCATGCTGTCAGAGTCTCTGCCACCCGTCTCCCTCACCGGGACCGGTAGCGGTCCGGGGAACCATCTACCCGGAGCCAACGCTACACGGACGCTCGCCAAGGTATGATACTCCCCGGGGAGTATCAACCGCTGTCTCTGGGATGTCGAGCGATTCGGTCTACGAGGCGACCGGCTCGGAAACGGCCTCTGTGGGAACGATATGGGCACAGGACGGGCACTTGTAGTGCTCGCCCTCGCTCTTGGTGCTCTTGGCCAGCATGTACGGCGACTTGCAGCGCGGGCAGGTGTGCGCTACCGGACGGTCCCAGACCGCGAATTTGCAGTTGGGGTAGTTCGAACAGGAGTAGAACGACCGACCTCTACGGGTACGGCGCGGCACCAATTGGCCGTTGCAGCCTTCTTCCGGGCAGCCGACTCCGGTCGGGATGGACTTGGTGTTGCGGCACTTCGGGTATCCGGAGCAGGCCATGAAACGCCCGAAGCGTCCATTCTTGATCACCATCGGCTCGCCGCACTTGTCGCACTTCTCGTCGGTCAGTTCCACGCCGTTGGTGCCCTCACCACCGGGATCACTGGTGTAGCGGCAGGCGGGGAAACCCGAACAGGCAACGAACTTGCCGGAACGCGACCAGCGCACGATCAAGGGTGAACCGCACTCGGGACAGGATTCCTCGAGCACTTCACGGTGCGACTCTTTGATCTCAGCGGTGCGCGCGGTCGCCGCTTTCAAGGATTGCGAGAACGGCTCGTAGAACGCGTGCATGATCTCGGTCCACGTCTCGCCGCCCTCTTCGATGCGGTCCAGCTCGGTTTCCATCTCGGCGGTGAACTCGACGTTGAACAACTCGGGGAACGCGTCGACGAGGATCACGTTGACCGTATCCCCCAGTTCGGTCGGGGACAGGCGCCGTTCCTCAAGGCGGACGTAGTTGCGGGCCAGGATCGTGGCGATGATCTGCGCGTACGTTGACGGACGGCCGATTCCGTTGGCCTCGAGTTCGCGGACCAGCGTCGCCTCGGAGAACCGCGGCGGCGGTTTGGTGAAATGCTGGGCAGCGTCGAGATCGATGAAAGTGAGCGCGTCGCCGGCTTTCAGCGGCGGCAGGGTTTTCTCCTTGGCCTTCTCGTCACCGTTCACCGGCAGGTCCTCATAGACTTTGAGGAATCCCGGGAACTTGACCTTCTCCACCCCGGCCTTCAGCGTGTAATGCCGCTCCGACGGGTCCTTCTTGCGACCCTGGCCGGCGGCCGCGGCGGATGCGTCCACGTCCACCGACGTCCGTTCGATCAGCGCCGGGCTCATCTGTGAGGCCAGGAAACGGTTCCAG
>DATKYL010000497.1:0-2285 GCA_035528515.1 Acidobacteriota bacterium
ACCGTGCGGAGGACGGTCCGGCCGAGACCTGCATCGAGGTGCGGATCGGTTTCGTCGACGCGGGGCGGCTCAACATCCGGTCGGCTCCCGCACGGGCCGCGGCAACCGTTGCGCCTCCCCTCGAGCGCGGCACCCGCGTCGCAGTCCGAACGGAATCGGGTGGTTGGAGTGAGGTTGACGTCGCGATCCGCGGGTGGGTCAAATCGGAGTACCTCCGATTCTGACCCGTCCGATGGGTCCGAGAGTGGAGTCAACATCCAAGTGGAGCGCGGTCGGAGATCGCGGTCATCCGGCAGAGGGCTGCCCTTGACCGAAGCAGCCCCGCGGCCGCTCACGGCGGTGCGGTCAGATACCTTTGATCCCGATCCCGCGACGGAGCAGTTCGCCGACGAAGGGATCGGGATCGACGGCAATCTCCTGCGGCAAGACGCCGCGTTGACGGATACGGCCGTCGCAGATCATCTGCAGAATGACCGCCGCCGGAAAGGCGGTCATCCGCATCATCGAGGTGAGATCGTTGTCGCTGTCGTATGCGTCGACGATGTCGAGTCGATGGGTTCTGGGCTGTCCGCCGTCGTCCCCGGCAAACTCAACCCGCACGACCGACCGATCACGATCGCCGAGAGGTATGCGCGCGGCCATCCGGTCGGCGGTCAGCGACCGTGGTACCACCGGCTGCCCGTCAACCGCAACGGGCTCCGAGGAGAAGAGACCCAGATGGTACAGCCAGCGCATCGCGGCGGCATGTCCGGGATAGCGCAACGTCTTGTAGTCGAGATTTCGGAGACGCCCGCGATAGGTCTGCGGTAAAGTTGATATCCCCCCCGAGGTATTGAACGCTTCGAGCGTCCCGACTGGTTCATCGAAGATGACCGTCTCGACATCGCCGAGGGGCTCCCCGGTTATGATCCGACCGTCCCGCAGCAGAACCGGCGGCTCAACGTACT
Organism: Acidobacteriota bacterium; assembly: GCA_035528515.1. GTDB lineage: Bacteria > Zixibacteria > MSB-5A5 > WJJR01 > WJJR01 > DATKYL01. The sequence goes on from DATKYL010000497.1 coordinate 948, forward strand.
CGTTGATCAAACCCTCCACCGAGAAGAGGCGCTCGTAGCGAAACGGCTCCCTGGGGTCGAGCGGGAGGCCGCCGACCCGGATCCTGACGGTATCAGCCCAAGCGAATCGATTCACCCCCCACGCCACCAGCACCGAGACCATTCCCGGCGCCAGACCGCAGTCGGGGATAACCGTGACGCCGGCGCCGGACGCGTCCGACGACATCGCAAACTGCTCGGCGACCACGTCGTTATTACCGCCGAGATCGACCATATGCGTACCGGTGGTGATGGCTGCACGTGTGAAGGCGGCGTTGAACCCGTAGTCCATCGCACAGAAGGTCCCGTCGGCGTCACGCATTAGGGCCTCAACGCGGTCCGTATCGGCCGCATCGATCACGACCGTCTCCAGACGCGGATCGTCAAACCGCTTCTTCATCGACGCCAGAGCCTCCTCGGAACGGTCGGCGATTGTTACCCGGGTGACCGCATGGTTCCGAAGAAGGTCGAAGACCGCCCCACGCCCCATCAATCCCGCACCCAATACCAGAATATTCATCGAAAGACCCCCACTCCTCCGAGCCAAAAGTAGGGATCGGTCGCCGGCGAAGTCCAGCCGTCGTTGTCACATTCAATCGCTGTCAGCTCCAAATTGTGACAATACCCCTCCTGCTTTTTCTCCTGATAGCGTATTTTGGAGCCGTCTCGCGAGCGAACGGCCCCCCTCACCGCTCGGCCGTTCGACGAATTGTTGTGCCGTCGCGGGATTGGAAAAAGCCGTCGCCGGCAGTATATTGTGACTGATTCATGGTGGCGCCCCACTTACCCCACTGGGCGCCCGGATCACCGCGCCGATAGAAACTTTGTAGGGAGGTCGTTCATGTCTCTGGTCATCTCGAAGCGCTCCGCGATTGCTCTCGTTGGAGTCATTACGTTAATCGGTGTCGCCTTGTCGACGCCCCCGGCGGCGGCTGAACGGACTCCGTCGCTCAACACGGTTACGATCACCACCGCCGATGGGGATGAGTTGACCATCAACCCCGATGAATTCCATGTCTACGATATCCCCGCCGACCGCATAACCGAGATCACCGGGATCGACACCCGCTGGCTGGCCAAGGAACCGCCGATCGGCCGTCCCGCCACCAAATCGCTGACGCCGGAGACGGGGCGTGTCCTCACCGTGCTGGTGGAATGGTTTGATCACCCCGCCAGCCCACTCCTTCACCCCAGCGCGGCCTACGACTCGCTGCTGTATTCCGACGGTGTTTATCCCACCGGGAGCGTCAACGACTACTACCAGGAAGTCTCCTACGGCGGGTTCAACGTGACCGGCGACGTGGTCGGCTGGGTCACCTT
>DATKYL010000498.1:0-3487 GCA_035528515.1 Acidobacteriota bacterium
CGAACCCTGGGGCGAGACGTGAAACGTCGTCGCCCCCACATGCTCACAGACCACCATCACTATCCACGCCATCAGCGCGGACACGATCAACGGCAGCGGTCGGGTACGGACCATCGGCTCAGGCCTCAATCTGACGGACACGCTCTCAAGATAGCATGTTGGTGGGACTTGGCAACGGGCATCCGGGGAGGGCGGCAGAAGTAGGGTGGCCGATTTGCACGGCACCGATCGTTCAGGTGGAATCGCGGCGGCGGCGGGTCGGTCTTAGACCGACCCCTACAAGGGCAGGGCTATTCGTTTCGCTCGGATACGGCGCATGCAGGGGCGGCTCGGCAGGAGTCTCGCGCTCCCAAAGGTCGCGAGTTCGGGATTCCCCTCGGGTGCTGTGTGGCAGCGATCTGCGATCGCTGTCTGCCGCAGGCAGACCAAGGCCGATACCGAACCGCAACGGGGTGACACTCTCGCAAGGGTGGTGGGCGGAGTCCCGCTTTGCGGGATCTTCGTCCCACCCTACGCTTACGGTGCTACGTCTTACCGGCCGGGCCGATGCCCCAGTGTAGCTTTTCGCGGAGGACCTTGAGGAATGACCGGTCGGAGAAATCGATCAGGCGGGCCGAGTGCGGCGAGCGGGCGATTTCCACGCTCGTGCCGTGTTCGAGTTCACGCGTCCGTTGTCCGTCAACCGTCAGCATCACTGAACCGGCGGCGGAACTGACGGTGACTTCCAGATGATCGGTATCGGCGAAGACCATCGGCCGCTGGGCCAGGGTGTGCGGAGAAATCGGGGCCAGGACGAACGCATTCATAGTCGGCATCAGGATCGGTCCCCCGACCGACAACGAATAGGCGGTCGAACCGGTCGGCGTCGCGGCAATCAGACCGTCTCCGTCAAACTGACTGACGAACTCGCCGTTGAGCGAGACGTGGAACCGCGCCATCCGCGCGATCCCGCCTTTGTCGAGGACGATATCGTTCAGGCCCGACCAGGATTCACCTGTTCTCTCGCGTTCGCTGACTTGCAGCATCAGGCGCTCTTCGATGCGATAGTCGCCGACACGTATGCGATCGAGCGCCGCGACCGCCAGCTCGGAGGAGACGGCACTGAGAAAACCGAGGGTGCCGAGATTGATCCCCAGCACCGGCGCGCCGAAAGGGGCGGCGGTGCGCACCGCGGTCAGGATTGTCCCGTCGCCGCCCAGGGCCAGCAGGAGATCGACACGGTCATCGAAGACGCCTCCCGGGATGCCATGGTCATCGGGCTTCCGGACCAGATCGATGCGTTCGGTGGCGACTACCGGCCAGCCCTGCGTGTCGGCCCAGCGCTTGATCGCCGTCACGGTCGGCTCGGCCTCGGGCCGTTGCATGTTGACGATGATTCCCAGTCGTTTCACGGACAAACTCGCTTGTGAATGTCGTGCGACTTAGTGATCCCGCGCGACGATAAAATCGGCCAGCGCCAACAGGAGCGTCGGGTCGCCCGGGTAGCCATCCAACGCCGCCCGCGCTTCGGCTGCCAGCGCCTCCGCCTTCTCACGGGCCCGGTCAAGCCCGACCGCACCAGGATAGGTCGCCTTGTCATGCTTCAGATCGGAACCGGCCGGCTTGCCGAGCATTTCGGCGCTCTGAGTGAGATCGAGGATGTCGTCGACAATCTGGAAGGCAAACCCCAAAGGATCGGCGTAGCGTTCCAATTGCCGGAGCGTCTCACCGTCCGCCCCCGCCATCATGCCGCCGGTGAGCACGCTCGCGATGATCAGCGCACCGGTCTTGCGACGGTGAATGCGGGTCACCACTTCTTCGGTGGGCTTCTTCCCTTCCGCTTCAATATCGGCCACCTGCCCCCCGACCATCCCGTCGGGGCCAACGGCCGCCGCCACCGCGGCGAGGACCTCGGCCGGAGCGTGGCGTGCGAGAATCTCGAATGCCAGCGCATGCAGGGCATCGCCCGCCAGAACCGCGGTCGCATCATCGAAGGCCACATGAACCGTGGGACGGCCCCGTCGCTGATCGTCATCATCCATGCACGGCAGATCATCGTGGACGAGCGAGTAACTGTGGAGAATCTCGAGCGCGGCGCCGACGGTATAGATCGCCTCTCCCCTGCCGTCGAGAGACGCGAACGCCGCCGCGGCAAGGGTCGGACGCAGCCGTTTGCCGCCGCCGAGAACCGCATGACGCATCGCGTCCTGCAGGCGGCTCAGATCATCGTCGCGCAGGGGCAACCACCGCTCCAACTCGGCCTCGGTACGGCGACGGCACTCATCCCAGAAGAGATGAAGCTGCTCGGCCGGTTGCCGTTCGGTCGCCGTCACCACGCTACGCCTCATCGCTCGTGGAGGACACGTCGTCATCGTCCCCGGCATCCGCCGCCAGCGCGGCGTTCAACCGCTCGATCTTCTGCTCGGCCGACGTCAGTTTCTTGCCGCAGAGTTTGACGAGTTTCATGCCCTCAGCGTATAGGTCGAGCGATTCTTCGAGGGCGACCTCGCCGCCTTCCAATTTGGCGACAATCTCTTCGAGGCGCGCGAAGGCGTCCTCGAATTGCTGGGCTTTCTCAGTCATAGCTGAAGCCATCCGTCATCATTGCGAGTACAGGGTACGCACACCCCTTCGCCTCCGGCAATCGCATTTCAGTCGCCCGGGCCACTGACCCGGGAGATGACCGTACCCTCGGCGAGGCGGGTTTCGAGTTCGTCGCCGGCGCCAACAGCGTCGGCGTTGCGCAAGGGCGCTTTTTCACCGCGGCGGCGGGTGATCGAATACCCGCGTCCCAGCACCCCTTCCGGCGAAAGGGCGGTTAGATGCCCCTGGATCGCCCCGATCTTCTCTTGCCGGGCACGCAGCAGCGTCCTGGCAGCCAACTGCAGGCGGTCACTGGTCTCATCGAGTCGCTGCGACCAGCGATCGAGCATGTCAGCCGGACGGCGCAGCGCGTGGGACATCCGCAGGCGATCGAGGTGGGTGCGACGCCCCCGCATCATGTCGGCCTGGGCGCGCATCAGACGACGCGTCAGAACCGGAAGATCAGCGACGGCACCCACCCAACCGTCGGTGACGATCTGCGCCGCGGCGGTCGGGGTGGCGGCGCGGACGTCGGCGACACCGTCGGCAATCGTGAAGTCGACCTCGTGTCCGACCGCCGATATCACCGGGATGCGCGAAGCGGCGATCGCACGGGCCACGATTTCCTCGTTGAAGGCCCAGAGATCTTCAAGCGATCCGCCGCCGCGTCCGGCGATGATGACATCGATATCGTCACGCCGATTCAGCGCGGCGAGGGCGGCGATGATCTGCTCAGCGGCTCCCGCCCCCTGCACGCGCACCGGGGCGAGGACGATCCGCATGCCGGGGAACCGGTCGGCAATCGTCTCGGTGATGTCGACAAAGGCCGCGCCGGTCGCGGAGGTCACCACGCCGACGACGTCTGGGAATGCGGGGAGCGGCCGCTTGCGCTCCTCGTCGAAGAGACCCTCGCGCAGGAGCTTCT
>DATKYL010000499.1:0-10351 GCA_035528515.1 Acidobacteriota bacterium
CTTGGAGATCGGGCAGCCGGGGTTGACGCACTTGGTGCCCAAGAGCTTGCCGTCCTGCAACCCTTTGAAGTACGGAGTCAGCAGGCCGTAGGTGTGGAAATGGGTTCCTTCCTTCCCGAAACGCGGGAAGTGGAGGACCCAGGCGTCGCCCTTCTCGGTGATCTCGGAGGGCGTCGTTTTCAGTTTCACTCGGTCGCTCATCGATTCCCTCCTGTTAGCCCTTGTCCAGAACAGCGCAAGTGACATGACTGCCGACGCCCGCGTGCGAGATCGCCAGACCGCGCCGCGGATTCTTTACCTGGAGACTTGTCCAGTCGTCGGGTTTCTTCTTGCCGTAACGTTCCCAGAGTTTCGGATCGCCGTGGAACTGGTCGTACTTGCCCTGCAACTGCCAGAAGACCTCGTTGGATTGGAAGATGCCGGTCGCGCCGACCGCGTGCATCGTGCCCAAAAGACCGCCCGACAGATTCGACGGACACTTGCCCGGTTTGCCGGTGTGCGGATTGTCGAGGTAGCACTCGCCGGAGCGGACATATTCCTGCTCCTGACCGTAGAGCGTCAAACCGACGTCGCCGTACGTCTGCAAGTCGGAAATCGTGAACGCGTCGTGCGTCTCGACCAAATCGAGATCCTCGACCGGAACGTTGATGCCGGCCATGCGGTAGACCAGGTACGCCGCAATACGGGTCGCGCCGAAGCTCTCGAATCCGGGCCAGCGGCCGTCCTGTTTTTTCATGTCGGCGTAGAGTTCCTTGTAGTCCTCTTCGGTCTCGTTCGGCAGCAGCGGAATCCGCATGGGGCGCCGGTCGCCGGTGCGCAGGGTGTGCGAGCCGCCGGCGATGTAGAGGCGAACCGGGTTGTCGGTGATCTTGTACGCCAACTCCTCGGAACAGAGGATCGTACACGCCGACCCGACACTCATCGCGCAGCACTCGAGGAAGCGCAACGGATCGGAGACGATGTCGCCGGCCAACACTTCCTCAATCGTGTGCCGTCCCGGCTGCTGCGAGTACGGTGAGTAGCAGGCGTACAACCGGTTCTTGACCGCGATCGCGGCGCGGACGCGTTCGTCGACGTTGTACATCTCCTGGAAACGGCGCGCCATCGGGGCGTAGTAGCTGGCGTAGTTGCGCGCGAGGCGGGTCTCGAAGTCCTTACAGGCGGCACACGCAATGTAGTAGTTGCCGGTCCAGGTAATGACCTCGTCCATCCGTTCCCAGCCGAGTACCAGCGTGCAGTCGGACAGACCGCTGGCAATCGTGGTCGCGCCCATCAGGAGGGTCGAACCGCCCGTGGCGCCGCCGGTCTTGATGCCGACGTTGCCCAACGGGTCGAGCCCGAGGTAATCGTGAACTTTCGCTTCGCAGAGAAGCTGATCCTGGAAGTGATCGGCGAATTCTCCGTAACAGGCAAAATTGACGTGACCTTTAAGCTCCAGCGGGTCCATCTTGAGGTTGTTTTCCTCAAGTGCCATACGGAAAGCCATCATGCACAGCTCTTCGAGCTTTTTCTCCGGATACCGCTTGCGGAAATCGCTCTGACCCGCGGTAACCATGTAGACCGGTCGTGTCCACTTGGGGATACGCAGATTCCCCGGCTGAAATTCAATCATTCGCTAACCCTCCGAACGTTGTTCCTGCGAACTTTCAGGGATCGTGATGATCCCACGTCTCCATATTTCCGCTACGTTTCCTCGGTCACGATGGTCGCGACATCAGGTATATGATCCAGCGCCCAGTTTGGTTTCCGTCTTTCGAGAAAGGCGCTGAAACCTTCCTGGCCCTCGGGCGTCACCCGCAGGCTGGCGATGGCATGGACCGACAACGCCTCGGCCTGCTCGCGGTCCATCGGGAGGATCTCTCGGATCCACTTCTTCGCCGCACGGACCGCGATCGGACCGCTTTCTAAGACCTCGCGGATCAGGGAGTTGACTGTCTGATCGAGCAGCGCGGCCGGCACGATTTCGTGGACCAGCCCTATGCGCGCTGCCTCCGCCGCCGTGAAACGCTCTCCGGTGAGGTAATAGCGCCGCGCGTAGCGGGCGCCGATCTTCGGCAGGGCAACGGGGGAGAGGATCGCCGGATCGACGCCGAGTTTGACCTCGCGATACCCGAACAGGGCGGAATCGACCGAGACGACGATATCACTGGCGCCGATCAGGCCCATGCCGCCGCCGAGGCAGTGGCCGTTCACCCGGGCGATCACCGGGCAGGGGCATTCATCGATGGTACGCAGCATGCGGGCCATCGCCAGCGCGTCGGCGTAATTCTCCGTCTCGGTGCAGTTGACGCTCCGTTTCATCCATGCGACATCGGCGCCGGCGCAGAAGATCGGGTCGCGGCCGGTCAGTACCACGACACGGGTGGTCTCGGGGATGTTCGAGAAGACCTGGGCGAGTTCGGCTATCGCGATGTCGTCGTATGCGTTACGGGCATGGGGACGGTCGAGAATGACCGCAGTGACATGCTCCTGGACTCTGACGCGGATCGCCTGCATCGTCTTCGTTCAGTCGCCGAATCCGCGGCCCCCCGTGACGGGACTGAACTGTGAAGATGCGCCCGTCGCCGGCCCCGATACAAGCGATTTCGGTCAGCGGCGCCGCCTGAGGGCACGTTATTCCCAGAGAGCCATCGGGTTGCGCGTCGGCCGGCGAGATCGAAGGCGACCAATCGGCCCCGCGCGCCGATGACCGGAGCCCGCCCCAATTCGCCTTGATCTATCCCTTGTCCAGCGCATCTATGAGAAGGGCGGACGAGAACACAACACCGCCTGACCGGAGGTAACGGATGACCAACGGCCGGAAAATCCCCCAGACGATCTCTTTCACCTGCTATCTGAGAATCGTCGTCTGTCTTCCGCTTCTCGCTGCGTCGGTGTCCAGCTGCGGGGGCGGGAGTACCGATGACGGGCGGACCGTCGTCCGGGTAGTAACGTGGAAGCCCGACTACCCGCACCTCTGGGATACGGCGCTGGCGCGTTTTCACCGGGCCAACCCCGACATCCGTATCGCCCGCGAAATCGGGCCGCAGAACTCCACGCAACTGCATGATCTGCTCACTCAGAAGCTGCGCAACCGCGACGTTTCGGTTGACGCTTTTCTGATGGATGTGATCTGGACCGCTGAGTTCGCGCGGGCGGGCTGGGCGGCGCCGCTTGACGATCGGTTTCCGCCGGAGGAACGGGCGCAGTTTTTCGCCGGCTGCATCGCGGCTGACGTTGTCGGGGACGGCATCTACGGTGTGCCGTTCAACACCGACAGCGGCGTGCTCTATTACCGTACCGACCTTCTGGACAAGTATGGCTTCGCGCCGCCGCGCACTTGGCCGGAGCTGGTCGATCAGGTCGACTCCATCCTTGCCGGCGAGGACGATCCCAGGCTGTCGGGATACAGCGGCCAATTCCGCCAGTACGAAGGTCTGGTCTGCAATATGCTGGAGTTCGTCGGGGCCAACGGGGGCGACTTGCTCGCGCCCAGCACGCCGGAGGTAATCGCGGCGGTGGAATTCGTTCGCGACCGCATCATCGCCGGGGTCGCGCCGCGGGGTGTGCTCACCTATCAGGAGCAGGAATCACTCGACCTGTTCGCGAGCGGCGGTGCGATCTTCCATCGCAACTGGCCGTACGCCTGGGCGGTCTGCCGCGAGACGGCGATGGCGGGGAAAGTGGGTATCGCCCGTCTGCCGACTTTCAAACCGGGCATGAGCACGGCGGCGCTTGGCGGGTGGCGGTTCGGCGTCAGCGCGTTTTCGCAGCATCCCGATGAGGCTTGGCGCGTGGTGGCTTTCCTCACGAGTCCGGAGATGCAGGAGCTTTTCGCCGTTGAAGGTGGCAAGGCGCCGGCACGCCGGGCGTTGTATCAGGATGCCGACGTCCTCGGGGCGAATCCGCATTTCGCGGCACTGTATGATGTCTTCGAGACCGCCACGCCCCGTCCGCGTTCACCGATCTATCCCGAGTTGTCGCACATTCTGCAACGGTTCCTGCACGCGGCAATCGCCGATACGTTGTCGGAGATCCCGGCTCTGGCGCATCAGGCGGCGGTGGCGATCCAGACGGCCCAGGCGCGGATCGACTGATGAACGGCAACCGCACGCTCGGCTACTCCATGCTGGCGCCGGCGCTGATCGTCATCGGCGTCTTCATCTTGTATCCGATCGTCGGTGCATTTGTCACCAGCTTCTTCGCAGACACACCGTTTGCCCCGCGGCGGTTCGTCGGTCTGGGGAATTTCGCACGACTGACGGGCGACGACCCTGCGATCGGGTCGGTCGGTTTCACCCTCCTGTTTGTCGCCGTTTCCACGACGCTGGAGATTCTGCTCGGTTTGCTGATGGCGCTCGTCATGCATCACACATGGCGCGGGCGGGGGTGGATACGGGCGGCGGTTCTTATTCCCTGGGCGATTCCTACGGTGGTCACCGCCGTCATGTGGAAGTTCATGTTCAACGACCAATACGGATTCTTCAATCTCCTCTGGCACGGAAACGCCATTGAGTATTACACCGCCTGGCTGGCCGATCCGGGGAGCGCGCGGCTGGCGATCATTATGGCCGATGTCTGGAAGACCTCGTCGTTCGCGGCGCTGATCATTCTGGCGGGGCTGCAAACGATTCCGAGGGAGTTGTACGATGCCGCACGCGTCGACGGGGCCGGGGCGTTCCGTCGCTTCCGGGCGATCACGCTGCCGCTGTTGCGTCCGGCGATCGTATTGGCACTGCTGTTTCGGGTGATCGACGCGTTTCGTGTTTTCGATCTGGTCTATGTAATGACCCAGGGCGCACCGGGGAACAGCACCAGCGTACTGCAATTCTACGGCTATCAGAAGATGTTCCCCGAGCAGCAATTCGGATACGGTTCGGCGATTTCGGTCGTGGTGTTCCTGATGATCGCGGTGTTCGGCTGGATCGCGGTGCGCATGTTGAGCACACGGATGCACGAGTCATGAAGCGCGTCGGTATCATCTGCGCCGTCGCACTGGTGACTCTCTTCAGTGTGGGTCCGTTCGTGTGGATTGTCGGTGCATCTCTCAAAACCCCCGCCACGATCACGGCCCGTCCGCCGACGATCGTCCCGGACTTCGCGACGACCTTCTACGAAACCGCGTTTGGCGAACACAATATCCTGCGGTACGCACTCAACAGTGCCATTGTGGCGGGCACGACCACGCTGATCACGATCGTGCTGGCGGCGCTGGCAGCGTATCCGTTGGCGCGTCTGCGTCTGCGCCGCCGTGGTGTGATTCTCGGAATCGTCCTAGGCGCCTCGATGTTTCCGCAGATCGCGATTGTCGGCGGGGTTTATCGCATGCTGTCGCACTGGGGTTTGCTGAACACGTACCCCGGTTTGATTTTGCCGTACACCGCCCTGGCGCTGCCGCTGGCGATCTGGATTCTCACCGTTTTCTTCCGCGCCCTCCCGCGCGAACTGGAGGAGGCGGCGATCGTCGACGGGTGCGGGCCGGTGGCGACGCTTAGACGCGTCTTCATTCCGTTGGCGGCGCCGGGCATTTTCACCGCGGCGATTCTCGTTTTCATCCAGTCGTGGAACGAATTCTTCTTCGCCCTCCTGATCACGACCGATCCGAGCGTCCAGACGTTGCCGGTCGGCATCGCGAAGTTCCCCGGTCAGTACATGGTTCCGTGGGGGGAGTTGGCTGCCGCCGCGGTCGTCGCCACCGTCCCGCTCGTCATCGTCGTTCTTGTTCTGCAACGACGGATCACCAGCGGGCTCACCGCCGGGGCGGTCAAAGGATAATCGGGTGTATCGTAGAGGGATGCGATACGTTCGCGAAAGGGAACAGAATGACCCGGCTGCCTAATCGATCTCGACTTGTTCGCCGACCGCAACGTCACGCATACCGAGCGCGCGCCGGATCGTGCGCACCAGATCGATCATGTAGGAGAAGACGAGCGGCGTCACCAGCAGGGTGAACACCGCCGAGATCGCCAGTCCGCCGACCACCACCGAACCCAGCCCGCGATACAATTCAGAACCGGCGCCGGGCATGATGATCAACGGCATCATGGCGAAGACCGATGTGCCGGTGGACATCAGAATCGGCCGCACCCGCATCCGTACCGATTCTTTCACTGCCTCACGCGGATCGGTGCCCTCGCGCATCAGTAGCAGGGCCATGTGGACGATGAGAATCGAGTTGTTGATGACGGTGCCGACTAAAATCACGAACCCGAGCTGTGTCAGAATATCCAACTGCTGCATGTGGTCGAAAAGCTGCACCACGCGCAACCCCAGAACGCCCCCGAACGTCGCCAGCGGCACCGTGACCAGAATCACCAGCGGGTAGGTGAACGACTGGAACAACGCCGCCAGCAGCAGGAATGTCAGAATCACGGCGATATTGAAACCGGTCAACAGTTCGGTGCGCAATTGCGATAGGTCGTCGGCGGTTCCGGACATCAGAACGTCGTACAGTCCGCCGACTTGTCCCTGGTCGCGTAACGGTTGGATGATCTGGTCCTGAATGCGGTCGATCGCCTCCTGCAGCGCGACATCATCGGGCAGCGCCGTCTCGACCGACACCGCGCGCTGGCGCTCGACGTGGTTGATCTGCACCGGTCCCTGGTGGGGTCGGATGTCGGCGACGTCGCCCAGGGTGATGATCCGTCCCGAGGGGGTCGCCAGCGGCAGTTGGGGAATACTCTGCGTATACCGGCTCCAGTCGTCGCGGCCTTTGATGAGCAGGTCGATCTCACGGCCCTCATACCAGTATTCGCTGACGTGAGCGCCGTCGATCAACGCATTGACCGCCACGCCGATATCGGTGGCGCTGAATCCCGCGTCGGCGGCCCGGACCCGATCGGGGTAGACACGCACCTCCGGATTGCCGAGATCGAGTGCCGGGATCGGGCGTGAGTTGGAGCCCGGCAGCACCTGGCCGACCTGCATGAATATCTGGGTGGCGATTTCGAGGACACGGTTCAGGTCGGGGCCGGTGACGTCGATGCGCACCGAGCGTGTGCCCGCAAAGCCGCCGCCGAAGAGCGAGGCCTGGGTCGCCAACCCGATGTTGCCCGGGACCGAGAAGATGGCACCATTGGCGACATTGACCAGTTCCCGCCCCCGCCCCTCATCACGGGCGCTCAAACCGAAGAATGCCTGACCGGGCAAGGCGACAAGGAAGAACTGCCCGATACCGCCGCCAGGGAGGTCCTTCGCCTGCTCGGGAGGTGTCGCCCACAGCGGTTCGATCTGTGCTTCAATACCCTCGGCCATCTTGACCATCTCATCCAGGCTGTAGCCGGGTGGCGGGAGCATGAAGGCAAAGACAAAGCCCTGGTTGCCGTTGGGCAGATACTCGGTCGGCGGCAGCAGGAACCACGACAGACTGATCGTCACAATGATAATCGCGGCGATCGTCACGAATCGCCGGATACCCTTGGCGTTGATATAGTCGACGAACGTGGCAATGCGGTTGGAGACTCGCGGCAGGAGTGAATCGTCGGCGTCCCGGCGCGACAGCTTGGCCGAGACCTTCAGAATACGCGACGAAAGCGCGGGGATAACCGTGATCGCCACGACCAGCGAGATGGCAATCGCCGCGCAGATGGCGATCGCGATGTCGCGGAAGAGCTGCCCGGCGCGCTGCTGGATGAACAGAACCGGCAGGAAGACCGCGATCGTCGTGACGGTGGATGCCAAGAGCGCACCCCACACCTCGCGCGTGCCGTCGGCCGCCGCCCGCCAGCGGCTCTTGCCCTTCTGCATGTGGCGGTAGATGTTCTCCAGAACGACGATCGCGCTGTCCACCACCATGCCCACGGCAAACGCCATTCCCGCCAGAGAGATCACGTTGATCGTCCGCCCGAACAAATACATCGCAAGGAAGGTCGTGATCACCGAAATGGGGATCGATACCGCGATCACCATCACCGACGACGGGGATCGCAGAAAGAAGAAGAGCACCATAATGGCGAGCGCGCCGCCGAGGTAGATGTTGTTCAGGACCAGATCGATCGACGAATTGATGTACACGGTCGACCGATACACGTTTTCTGCGCGCATGCCGCGCGGTCCCAGGATCTCGCGGTTGATCGCTTCAAGCTGTTCGAGAAGCCCTTCGGTGACTTCCAGGACGTTGGCGCCGACCTGCCGCTGGGCGTTGAATACAATCGCGGGCTCCCCGCGGACACGCACTCTGGCGAACGGTTTCTGGTGGGACAGCGCGACGTCGGCGATGTCGCGGACGTAGATCGGCACACCGCCCCGGACGGCGACCACGGTGCCGGCGACCGCGTCGATCGTCTCGAAACGCGAAATTGTGCGCACCACCAGCCGGCGCTTGCCTTCGGAGAAGTCACCGGCCGAGATATCCCGGTTTTCGGACTGCAGGGCACGGGAGAGCTGGTTGATCGTGATCCCGGACGAGGCCAGAAGTTCGGGGTCGAACGTGACGTGCAGTTCCTTGTTGAAACCACCAAACGAGTTGACCGCCGCTACGCCTTCGACGCGTTCGAGACGCGGGATGACCATGTCTTCGATGAAGGTCCGCTGGTGCGGCACGTAAACGGTGCTGTCGCCGGTGATCACGAACCAGGCGATGGCATCGGCGAATGGTCCCGAGGTGGTGATGACCGGCCGGTCGGCGTTGTCGGGGTACGCGGGGACTTCGTTGAGACGGTTCGTCACCCGGACCAGCGCCCCGGTGATGTCGGTGCCGACGTTGAACTCGAGCGTGATCGAGCCCCGGCTGTCGGACGATTGCGAGTTCATTTCGACCACGCCCTCGACCGACTTGAGGTACTCCTCCTGCTGCTCGATGATCTCCTTTTCGATTTCTTCCGGCGATGCGCCGACCCAGGTGGTGGTCACGGTGATGACCGGGCGCTGCACCTCCGGCGTCAACTGCACCGGCACCATGTTGAGCGCGATCAGCCCGCCGAGAACGGCGATGATGACACCGACGGTGACGGTTACCGGAAAGCGAATCGAGGCGGTGGTCAGACTCACCCGGGGTCCCTCTCAGTCTCGTTTGTCTGAAGCGACACGCGCATCACGGTGACTCGGTCTCCGGTGGTCCGCCGGCGGTTCGTACCGGACTGCCGGGGAAGATGCGTTCGTTACCGCGTACGACGACCGGCATCCCCTGCACCAGGCCCTCGCCGGCCACCGCGACGGTGGCCCCCTGTTCGGATGTGATCATGACCGGAATCGGCGCCGCCTGCCCGTCATGGATGGTGTAGATCATCGTCTGTGGACCCTGTCGCACGATCGCATCCTTGCTGACCGCCAGCGAGGTGAACATTTGATCCAACGACAAGGTCGCCCGTACCAGAGCCCCGCCGCCGAGGCGATCCTCCGGATTGTCGACCGTGATAATCACCGGGTAGGCATGCGTCTCTTCGGATGCCCGTGGCGAAAAACCGGTCACGGTTCCGATCAACGGGCGGCTTTCGTCGCCGGACGCCACGATCGTCGCCGGACTCTTCAAAGACAGCCGGCCGAAGTGCCGCTCCGGGAGGCTGACGACCACGGTAAGCCGGGACAAATCGGCCATCTCGAAGACCGGTGTCCCCGGGATCACCCACTCGCCGACATCGACCAGCCGCCTGCCGGTATAGCCGGCGAACGGTGCCTTGATCCGGCAATTGTCGAGATTGAGCGCCAGTTGATCGCGTTGCGCTCCCAGCTTCGCCTGGCGCGCCTCGGCAATGATCAACCATGCTTTGGCACTGTCGCGTGAGATTTCACGGACCAGCTTCTGTTGATACAACTCCTGGGTGCGCTCCCAGTTCGACGAGGCCAACCCGACCTGGACCTTTGCCTCCGTGACATCCGCCTCCCGTGCGGCCAGCTCCAGACGGTGCGGTTCGGGGTCGATGGTCATGAGAACGCCGCCGCGCTCGATCCAGGTCCCTTCCCCGGCATCGATCGCTGCCACTTGCCCCGAGATTTCCGCCACGATGCGGCTTTCGATGCGTGCCTCGGTACGGCCGACCAGTGTGATCTGCTCGTGGAACTCGAGCGTCCGCACGGTATCGGTCTCGACCAGTGTCGGCGGCATATCCTGGCCGGCCGTGCGGTCGGCGGCGGCAAGCGCCGCGGCCGCGAGCACAGCTATAACAGCGAGTGTCCTTTTCATCTTCGGTATCCTCAGGTGGCCCCGGCGGGTTAAGAGTCTTGCGGGCCTAACAGGCTGCATACGCACTGAACGACGGTTGGATTCAGCAATCCTATCACTTTTCGAGGCCGGGAACGCCTTCCCATCCACTCGCGCAACCCAACAGCCGTCGATGACAGGTCAGGCGCAGACCCCCATATAATGCCTTATCGCGCCCGAGGCAAGCGGCAAGGCGCGGCGGGGATGTTGCCGGGGTGAACCGGCACCACCGTG
>DATKYL010000500.1:0-6845 GCA_035528515.1 Acidobacteriota bacterium
AACGGTGCAGTCGGGTCGCAGCAGCGGTTCGACCAGCACCGCGGTGCAGAAGAGGCCGCGGACGAGCGTCTCTACGAAAAAGGTGGAATCGGGCGCGACGGAAAAGAAGACGGACGACGCCGCGCGTCCCGCAAAGACCAGCAAGGGCTCGGACCCGGGTTCGGTGTCGACGCAGCCGCAGACAACCAGTCGCGGGAGCACCCGCTCCAGCGGCCAACGCAGCAGCCCACCATCGGTGTCGCGGCCACCGTCCACATCGAGTGCCGGCGGATCGCGGAGTTCGGGTACCCGCTCGAGCGGTTCGAGCCAGACATCCGGATCGCGCAGCAGCGGCCGCGGTCCCCGCTGAACCATTGCTAAGAGCATTACAGAAACCCCGCCGGTGGCGGGGTTTTTCTTTGGCGGTTTCTGTTCAATTGACCGCGAGGGGTTCGCGCGTTTTCGGGGGTACACCGAGGTAGGCGCGGGCGATCTGATAACAGATCGGGGCGGCGAATGTCGATCCGTGACCGACGTTCTCCACGAGCGCCACGATCGCGATCTGCGGCCGATCAGCGGGCGCCCATGAGGCGAACCAGGCGTGATCTTCGCCGTGTGGATTCTGCGCGGTGCCGGTCTTCCCGGCCATACGTACACGCTCGTCGGCGATGGCATGCGCCGTACCGTGCTCGGCGGTCACCACCCGCCGGCAGGCGTCCTGAAGGACACGTAGCGTCGCGGGCGAGCAGGGCAGGCGAAACGCCGCCTCGGGCGTGCGCTCCACCCATACCCCGCCCGGGGCACGTTGTGCCGCGACGAGGTGCGGCTTCATCGCCGTGCCGTCATTAGCGAGGGCGGCAAAGTAGACGGCCAGTTGCATCGGGGTGACGGTCAGCTCACCCTGGCCGATCGCAAGATTCAACATCAGGCCACGCGACCATTTCCCCTTCCCGTAGATGCGGTCGTAGTATTCCCGGGACGGGACGATGCCCGCTTTCTCGGCCGGCAGATCGAGCCCGGTGGGCCGACCAAAACCGCAGTTCATCATGTGCACCGACCACTGTTCGAGCGTCAGCCGTTGCGCCAGTTGATAGAAATACACATCACACGACTGTTCGATCGCCCCCGCCATGGGCAGCGCGCCGTGCCCGGCCGCGTTCCAGCAGCCGAACCAGCGGTTGCCGAACTGGTAGCCGCCATTGCAGGGTGCGAACCGCTGCCCGGCATTGACGACGCCGGCTTCGAGCCCCGCGGCCGCCGTGGCCAGCTTGGAGACCGATCCCGGAGGATACAGGCCCATGGTGGCGCGATTCAGCAGGGGGTGCCGGGGGTCGTCACGTAGGGTACTCCACTCGGCGGTCGACATCTCACCGACAAACCTATTGGCGTCGAAACCGGGACGTGTGACGAAGCACAGTACGCCGCCGGTCCTGACGTCGAGCGCGACCACCGTCCCGGCCAGGTATTTCGCCAGGAGCGAGTCGGCGAGTTCCTGCAGTTCCCAGTCGATCGCGAGCCGGATATCGTCGCCGGGAATCGGTTGCACGTCGGTGTAACCGGGCATCGGTCCCATCATTTGCCCGTAGGCATTCATCTCCCGATAGCCGATGCCGTCGACACCCCGCAGGAGATCGTCGTAGAAATGCTCGAGTCCCGTCGCGCCGATCTGCCCGCGCAGCGGACCGCCGACTTTATCGGAACGCTGCTGGTCCCGTTCCGACACGTCCCGGACGTAGCCGAGCAGGTGTCCGCCCCAAATCGTCGCGGCATACTCACGGACCGGCTCGGTGGAGAGAATGACGCCGGAGAACTCCTCGACGCGTTCCTCGAGGCGGCTGATCATGCGCAGATCGACGTCGCGACGAATCGCCACCGGCTCCAAGGGCAGAGTGCGGCGACGCGTCAATCGATTCGCCAAGTCGTCGGGCACCATGTCCAGGGCATGCGCCAGGCGTTCGCGCGGCGTCGTGCCGCTAAAGTCGGCGGGCACCACGGCGATCGAGAAGGCCTGGCGATTCCCCGCCAACTCGATGCTGTGCCGATCGAGAATCTTGCCGCGGGGAGCTGCGAGGCGCACAACCCGAATGCGGTTATCGTTCGCGATCCGTCGGTAGTACCCGGCGCGGATCAACTGCATGTAGGCCAGTTGTCCCACCAGCGCCAGGATCAGAACTCCGGTCGCCGCCAGAAGGACATATCGTCGCCAGCCCCAAGTCATCGATTCTCTCACGGTCGGTTGCGTCGGCCCGATTCGACCTACGCCGATTCCTCCGCCGCACGCGCCTTGGCGGCAGCCACCCGCCGGGCCGCGTTGCGTTCCCACAGAATGGAAACGACCGCCCCCACCGTCGCCGTCAACCCCGCCGAGGCGAGGCCGCCGGTCCAGATCGCATCACGCCACCGATCCCATTCACCGCCCGTCACGACGATCAGGTAAACCAGCCGGTACGCCAGGATGACCAGCCAGAGAATCAGCCAGCGCGAAAACGCGTATTCTAAGAACAACCGTTCACCCGAGAGCCCGACCACCCAACCGAGACAGGCGCCCAGAAGCGAACTCCATCCCAAAAGACCGGGATCAGGCGCACCGGAGAGAAAACCCAGAGCCCAGCCGGCAATGGTACCGGCGGCGGCACCGCGGTACAGGCCGATGAGTGCAATTACACAGAGATGGTAATCGAAGTGTGGCGGTCCGGGCGGCGGCGATTCGGGAAACCAGACGCGGTAGACGACCACGGTGGCCGCGAGCAGGATCCAGCGCACCCGGATCATCGCGGGCCCCCGCCGGAGTTGTTTGCGGCGGTCGTGGAATCGAAGACAGCGGGCGCGAGCGCAAAGACCGCTTCGAGACGGTTCGGCCGCACCGCCGGTTCCACCAGGATGTCCTGGAATTCACCGCCGGCGACCGTGTCGGCAGCGGCAACGACACCGACCACCAGACCTTTGGGAAAAACGCCGCCCCAGCCCGACGAGAGGATGGTGTCCCCGATGGCGACGTCGGCGGAACGGCCCACGTAGTGCATCTGGAGATGGGTCCCCTCCTCCCAGCGGATGATACCGCCGACACGGCTGCGCTGATCGTAGACAGCGACGCGCAACAGACGGTCCCAGAGCGTGCGGATGCGCGAGACCTTTTCCTGGACGGCGACGACGCGGCCGAGCAGACCGTCCTCGGTAACCACGGGCCAGTTTGTTTCGACGCCGCGGCTGGCACCGATGCCGATCCAGAGGGTGCCGGAGCCCGGCGAGACCGGCCCGACCACTTCGGCCGGCATCAATGTTCCCTCCCACGCCGGGGGGAACTCCAAGAGACGCCGCAAACGCGTGTTCTCGCGCTCCGCCTCCCGGAGTCGTTGAACATCGATCCGCAGTTCGGTCAGTTGCCCGTGAAGGCGACGGTTGTCCTCGAAGACGTTGGCGCCGGCTTCGATACGGTGGCGCAACGCGAAGAAGGGCGCGTAGATGAATCGCACCACGGTCCCCGAGATGGCCAGTCGCGCCTGCGGTCCCAAAAGCAGCACGACCAAGGACAATAAAATCGCCCACGGTAAAACCGCGGGCCGTTCAGACGACCACCATAACAGCCGTCGCCACACTATTCCCTCCGATCGACCGGGCTACGGAGCCGAATCCAGAATCAGCATCACCTCGCCCGCGGTTTTGGCCCGCATGAGACGTTCACGGCCCTGTTCGCTCTTCATGATGAACGAAAGCCGCGCCATCACATTCAGGTGAGCACCGATCGCATCCTCCGGGGCGGCAATCAGAAAGAAGAGATAGACCGGTTTCTTGTCCATCGCGCCGAAGTCCACGCCGACCTCGGAACGGCCGAAGACAATGACGATACCCTTGAGCGCACGCGTCTTCGCATGCGGGAACGCCACCCCGTAGCCCACGCCGGTCGTGACCAGCTTCTCCCGTTCCAGCACGGCTTCCAGCACTTCATCGCGGTCCCGCACCATACTGGAGCGGGCCGCGATGTCGACGAGTTCGGTGATCACCTCGGTCTTGCTCTGCCCTTGCAGGTCAAAGCTCATCAGATCTTCTTCACAGAACTTCGAAAGCTTCATCGATCAATCTCCAACAGGTTGGCCGTCCACGCCCACCGGGACGGTGAAAACATCAAACACCAGGCGACCAATGCACCTAATACGGCTTGGCCTCCTCCACGAGCATGATCGGCACATCGTCGTCGATCGGGTAACGCAGCCGACAGCGCGGGCAATCGAGAACGGCATTGGGGGCATCATAGTCCAGCTCACCTTTACACGCCGGACAAACGAGAATTTTCAACAGTTCCGGATCCAGCATCAAGATCACCTCAGGATCTCATCAGAACGATGGATCATCCGCGTACACACCGATCCGGCGGTACTTGGCGCGCCGCCGCGCCAGAAGGTCGGTAGCGGGCAACGCGCTCAATTCGACCAGGTACTCGAGAATCGCCGCGCTCAGGACGCGGGCGGCCTGGTCGGGATCGCGGTGGGCGCCGCCGAGCGGTTCGGGAACGATGCGGTCGACCAGTCCGAAATCATCCATATCCTCGGCCGTGACCCGCAACGCTTCCGCGGCCCGGGGGGCGTTCGCCGCCGCCTCGCCCGGCCAGAGAATCGCCGCGCAACCCTCCGGTGAGATCACCGAATACCAGGCATTTTCCATCATCAGGAGGGCGTCACCAACGCCGATTCCCAACGCGCCGCCGGATGCTCCCTCGCCGACGACGGAAATGACAATCGGCACCGGCAGTAAGGACATCTCCCGCATATTCCGGGCGATCGCCTCGGCTTGGCCGCGTTCCTCCGCACCGATACCCGGAAACGCTCCGGGGGTATCGATCAGAATGACAATCGGCCGCCCCGCGTTCGCTGCCAGGTTCATCAGGCGCAAAGCCTTACGGTAACCCTCCGGGTGACACATGCCGAAGTTGTTCGCCAGCTTCTCCTTGGTAGTCCGGCCCTTCTGTTGACCGACGATCAGAATCGGGCGGTCACCAAGAAGCGCCGGTCCGGCAACGAGGGCCCGGTCATCACCGTAAGACCGGTCGCCGTGCAGCGACATGAAGCCGGTCGTCATCTTCTGAACGTAGTCCAATACGTAGGGTCGCAGGGGGTGGCGGGCCAGTTGTACCCGCTGCCAGCGCGTCAGCGAGGAGAACGTGTCGCGTGTGAGACGGTCGAGTTTCTTTTCGAGAAGCTCGATTTCCCGGGACAGCTCGACGTTCTCGCCGGAGGCGAACTCCCGCATGTCCCGGATGCGTGTCTCCAACTCCAGGACTGGTTTTTCGAATTCGAGATATGTTCCGGGGCCCATCTACTCCTCGAACCGCTTCCCGGCAGCGCGACGGCTGCCCGCCCGCTTACCCCACAAGTCAAAAATGATACCCAGCACTACCATAATCAACAACACAAAAATCCCGATCCCGAGGGCGACGAGGCGACGATTGCCATAGCGCATGAGGACGCTAAAGAGTCCGAAGACCCCCGTCACCAGCATATAGGCGCGGACAATCGCCTTGGGCGACCAGCCGGCCGCCAGCAACCGGTGATGGAGGTGGCCGTAGTCGGCGCGCAGGGGATTGGTACCGGTCAAGGATCGCCGCCAGACGGAAAAAGCCGATTCGGCCAACGGCAGGATCAACGCGAAGATCGGCACAAAAAATGCCACCGCGGTGAACCGTTTGATTGGAGCCATGAGGGCCACCACGGCAAAGAAGTACCCGAGCGAAAGCGACCCCCCATCGCCCATGAAGACCTGGGCCGGATGCCGGTTGTACCGCCAGAAGGCAACCAGGCCGCCGAAAAGGCCCGCGGTACCGATCCAGATCGGCCGCAGAGCCAGCGTTTGACTGACCCATAGCAGCGTCAAGGCGGCAACCGCAGTAGTACCCACCGCGAGGCCGTCCAGGCCGTCGATGATGTTGACGGCGTTGACGAGGATCAGAAACCACAAGACTGTCACCGGCCACGAAAGGGCCCCCAATTCAAGTCCACCGACAAAAGGAATCCAGAGACGGCCAAAGTTGACGCCGGCGAACCAGAGAAACGATCCAACGATCAATTGAACGCCCAGCTTGGCTGAACCGGGGAGCGGCCGCAGATCGTCCACGATGCCCAGCAGGAGAATCACGATCGCACCGGACAGAATCGGCAACGCCTGTCCGCGAAACTCAGCCAGCCAATGAGGGAAAAGCAGGGTGAGCCCGACCAATGGCAGCCAGATCGCCACAAAGAGCGCCACCCCGGTCAGACGCGGCGTGGGGCGCGTGTGCACTTTTCTTGGCCCTGGCTGATCGAGCCAGCCCCGTTGCCGGCAGAGCCGCGCGATCAACGGCACCAGCAGGACGGTCACCAGCCAACTGAAGGTGGCAACACCTATGATCACACCGAGGTCAGCCACGATCGGACTCCCGTTGTCGCGCACGACCTCCCCAACGGTCTACCAAATCGGCCAGACCCAGAACCAGGAAGAGAACGCCGTTGGCCAGCCGCCGCCGCGGGTGGTGACGACCGAAATAGCGGCGGATGCCGGCGCGGTGATACCGCGCGAGCCGCCGCCTCTCCCCCACCCGGCTGGACCAGTGGTGGGTTACCGTGATGTCGGGACGAACCCAAACCTCCCAGCCGGCATCGGCCCAGCGACGGCACAGGTCGGTATCTTCCACGTAGAGAAAATACCCCGTGTCCATCCCGCACACCGCTTCGAAAGCGGCCCGTCGTACAAAGAGGCAGGTGGCCGCTACCGCCTCGACGCGTGCGGGTTCGCACGGGTCGGGTTGTGTGTAAGTGGTACCGAAGCGGCGCAGAAACGGCAAAGCCGCCAGCGGCGAGCCGCGTGAAAACCAGATATTCCGATGGTGGGGAAAACGG
>DATKYL010000501.1:0-10977 GCA_035528515.1 Acidobacteriota bacterium
CGGCGGCGCTGACCTGGACTCGGTACGTATGGTTCTCCAGCGAAGATGTTGAGACTCGGAGATCGGTCTGAATCGTGCAGGGTGTTGCCGAGGGACGGATATCGAAGACGGCGTACCCGACCGAAGGGACCTTCGCGACGAATGCCACGGTGAGGCTGTCGCCGGCGCGGCGCGTCACCTGCGAGGGGACCTCTGCCCCGTCGGGACCGAAGACCAGCGCGTGGTCGAGCCATCCGCTCGGGCGGGTCAGCGTGGCGGTGACGATGTCCTCCCTCGGGAACGCGAGGGGGTTGTAAACGATGAGCGGAATTCCCTGCCCGCGGGTATCGAGTGCCGGAGAGATCAAGGCAATGGAATGCTTCAGCATCGCGGCGAAGCGATTCTGGCAGAGGATCTCGTCATTCCACGAGAACTCATACGCTTCAGGGATGCTCGTGCCGGTCAGGTCGTCGTGGAACTGGTGCCAGAGGAAGCGCACCCACAGGTCCTGCAACTCCTCACGCGGATAGGCGGCGGCACCCAGGAGTGCGGCCGTGACCGCCGCCCGTTCGGTGGCGTCCGCCAGAAGCTCATTCTGCCGGTTCCACCGTTTCATGGTCGCCTGTGACGTGTAGCAACCGACGCCGTGCCGTGTCATGAGCAACTCCCCCTTGTAGCGCGGGAGGTCCGCACGTCGTGTCTGTGCGGCGATTTCGATCAGATCGTCGGAGCCGATGCTCTTGACCGTCAGCGGACCGTCGCTGTGCTGCGACTTCGCCAGCCACGCGACCGAAGCCGAATCCGGTGCGCCGCCGGTGTCACCGGTACCGAAATACCGATACGCCGCCGGCAGGCCGGATTCCTTCTCCTGTTTCTCGGCTGCCTGGAGCCATGTCGTATCCCGCGACAAGTCGCTCTCGATCCGGCTGACGTACTCTCCCGGATTCAACGCCGCCACGAGGGAGGAACCATCCACACCCTCCCACACGCCGATGTCAAACGGTACGCCGACGGACGATCCCCAGGTCAGCTTCTGTGTCGAGAAACTCTCGATCCCGCAGTGACGGGCGATCGATGGCAACGCATACCCGAATCCGAAACAGTCGGGGAGAAAGACATCCCGGCTCGTCACGCCGAATTCGCGTCTGAAGAAACCGTTACCGTAGAGTGCATGACGGACCAGCGACTCGAACGACGGTACATTGACATCCGACGCATCGACCCAACTCCCCGCCGGACGCCAGCGTCCGGATGTCATCAGCGGTTTCAGCCGGGCATAGAGGTCCGGACGGTATTCGCGCAGCAACATGTACCGAAAGGCGCCCTCAAAGCTGAAGACGTAGTCCGGGTACAAATCCATCAGGCGGTAATTGTCGGCGAACGTGGCAGGGATGAATTCATTGATGGTCTGCCGGATCGACCAGCGCCACTGCGTATCGAGATGCGATGTGCCAACCACATACAGCGCGGGCTTCCGCGCCGGTTTCGTCGTATCGGCCTCTTGCGCGTGCACAACGACGCCGATAGTAAGGACCGAAACGGCAATGAGGCTCCCAATGCGACGCATGACCAGTCCCCTTTCTGAGATGAGGGAAGCGGAATGACGGCTCATGATTTTCTTGCGGCGGATTTACCGGTGGAGAACCACCGGTGCATTCCCCGCCCGCGGTGCTTGAGTTGATCCAAGAGAACTGCCGCGAGAATGACCAGTCCGAGGATGACCTTCTGCGTGTAGCTCTCGACGTTGGTCAGGTTCATGCCATTCTGAATGACACCGATCACGAGCGCGCCGATCAGGGTTCCGAAGATGCGTCCCTCGCCGCCGCTGAGGCTGGTGCCGCCGACTACGACCGCGGCGATGACATGGAGCTCGTAGGCGAGCCCGTATGTCGGCGCCCCGCTTTTGAGCTGTGAGGCCATGACGACACCACCCAATCCCGCAAGCGTGCCGCACACCGTGTAGACGACAAACTGCACCAGGCGGACGCGGATTCCCGCGAGACGAGCCGCCTCGCTGTTGCCGCCGACGGCGTAGATGTATCGCCCGAGCGTGGTGCGCGCCATCACCAGGTGGGCGGCAAGGTAGAGCAACGCCATCAGAATCACCGCATGAGGGATCCGCATCAGAGGCTCCGCGCCGCGTCCCAGCCAGACGAAGGAATCGGGAATCTGGTAGATCGGTTTCCCCTGCGAGATGATGTAGGCGAGACCGGCGGCGACCTGCATCATGGCCAAGGTGGCAATGAACGGTGGGATGCGAAACGACGTGATCATCCAGCCGCTGAACGCGCCGGTGACACCGCAGAGCACAATTGCCCCCGCGCAGGCAGCCCACATCGTACCAACGGACGCGACCGCGCCGCCGAGCGACGCGATCAGCCACGCGGCGACCACCGCCGACAACGCAATCAGACTTCCCACCGACAAATCGATCCCGCCGGAGATGATGACCATCGTCATACCGATGGCGATGATGGCAATCACGCTGATCTGGTTGGCGACGTTGCGCAGATTGTCCGCCAGCAGGAACGTCGGCCAGCGTTCCGAGGGGGGCGTGACGAGCACCGCCGATGCGCAACGGGCCGACTCCGCCCGCACCGCATCCAATACCGGGAGCAACGCCCGCGGCGCGGCAATCACGTTGATGGTCGTGCCTGAATCACTCAGGCGGGTCAGATATTCGCGAATGGTCGCCGGATTCCCCCTGATCGCCCCGACGACCGTCCCGTCGCGCGCGGTCAGCAATTCGCGGAGCGAGGAGAGGAAGAGACTATCTTCAGCCGTGGCGCGTCCGACCATCACGACGCCGGTGCACGGGTGGCCGATGTCGTCCAAGCGGCCCATGAGCGCGCGGGCGGCGTCCTCGCCGACCGGCTGCTGTTCGGAGATGGTCACAATGCTGAAGAAGACGCACAACAGCAACAGCACGATCAGCATGCCGTAGTCGCGCAACAGCCGCCGGCCGCGGCTGCGGAGTGCATTGGCGGTATCAGTACTCATTCCAGGTCGGCGCCCCGAGAAAAGTCACACTGCCAGCGCCATGATATGCTTTTGGGTCGCATGCGCAACGTCCTGAATCTCGCCTGTGATGCGCCCGCCGCGCATCACCAGGACACGATGGCACAACCCGAGTATCTCCGGGAACTCTGATGAAATGACGATCACCGCGATGCCTTGGGCCGCAAGACGGTCGATCAGGATGTACATCTCACGTTTCGCCCCGACGTCGATGCCGCGGGTCGGTTCGTCGAAGATCATCACCCGTGATTGTGTTTCCAGCCACCGGGCAACGAGCAGTTTCTGCTGATTGCCGCCGGACAATTCTTCGGCGCGTTGATCCGGACTGTGGTAGACCAGGTTCAGTTGACCGGCGCGATCATGGAAACGCAACAATTCCCGCCGCGCGTCAATCCAACCCATCCGCGACCACGCCCGGAGATTGGCGAGAGCGAAGTTCTCGCGCGCGGACGCTTTGAGTACCAGTCCCTCGGATTTGCGGTCCTCGGTGAGCAGGCAGATGCCGTGTCTGATCGCGTCGCGCGGCGAACGAATGTCGAGTATGCGCCCGTCGAGACGGATCACGCCGCTTTCACGACGGTCGGCGCCGAAGATGAGCCGGGCCAGCTCGGTGCGCCCGGCACCCACCAGTCCGGCCAGACCGAGCACCTCACCCGCGGCGACCGTAAACGAGACATCCCGGACCATCCCGCCGGAGAGATGCTCAATCTGGAGGCAGGGGTGTGCGGCCCGGTCGCGACGTGGAGGATACTCATCCTCAAACGAGCGCCCGACCATTTGTTCGATCAGTCGCCCGCGTGTCAACTCTCGAGAATCCGCCGTCGCGATCGTATCGCCGTCACGCATCACGGTCACCCGCGTAGCGATCGAAAGGATCTCCTCCAGCCGGTGACTGATGAACAGGACGGCGATCTTTCGGGCGGCGCAATCGCGCAGAATCGCGAATAGCCCGTCAACCTCCCTCGGTGACAGTGAGGCCGTCGGTTCGTCCAGGATCAGAACCTGTGTTTCGCCGATCAGCGCACGGCCGATTTCCACCAACTGCTGCTGCGCGGTGCTCAGTTCGGCGACACGGGTGGTCGGCTCGACCGAGAGCTTGAGCCTCTCCATGATCGATGCGACCACTTGAGTTTCCTCTTTCGCGCGGATGAATCCGCCGCGTGCTGGCTCCCGTCCCAACAGCAGATTCTCATGGACAGTGAGCGTGGGCACCAGCGCAAACTCCTGATAAATCGCGGTGACCCCTGAGCGTCGCGCGTCGAGGGGGGACCGGAATTGAATCGGTCGCCCGTTGAGGGTGATGGCACCGGCATCGGCTCGCAGCACGCCGGTGAGGACCTTAATGAGAGTGCTCTTGCCGGCGCCGTTGGCACCGACCAGGCCATGGATCTCTCCGGCACGGAGATCAAGCGTGCCATTGCGCAACGCCAGAACGCCGGGAAAAGACTTCCGCATCCCGACCGCCTGCAAAACCGGCCGGGACCCAATCTCCGGCCGTTCTTCGCTGCCGGATGTGCTGTCAGGGTGCATCGGCTTGGGTGTAGAGCGCGCAGGGCACCAGAATGGAAGGGGCGACCGTCGCACCCGAAAAATAGGCCGTGATGGCCTCGATGGTTTTCATGCCGATTTCACGCGGCTGCTGGATCACATCCGCGTAGATACGCCCGGCCTCGATCGCCGCGCGTGCCTCCGGCACGGCGTCGAAGCCCACGATTTTGACACGTTGGACTTTCCCGGCCTTTTCGACTGCCGCCAGTGCGCCCAGCGCCGAGTCATCATTGATGCCGAAGATTGCGCTGAGGTTTGGATGCACCTGCAGGATGTCTTCCGCCGTGCGGAAGGCCTGATCCTTCACTCCCCGGCCGGAGAGCTTGGCGACGATTTGAATGCCGGTGTGCTTGGCCAACTCCTCTTCGAATCCCCGGACCCTCTGAATCACCGACTCCACCTCCGGGTGGTCGATGATGGCCACGGTTCCGGCGCCACCGATCGCGTCCGCCACTGCGCGCGCGGCAAGCGCGCCTCCTGCCACGTTGTCGGATGCGACATGGGAGACGACTCTGACCCCTTCGGCGAGGCAGGCGATATCGGCGGTGAATACCGGAATGCCGGCATCATTCGCCGCCTTGATGGCCGTGCCGATCGAACGCGAGTCGCAGGGTGAAACGATGATCGCGTCCACCTTGCGCACAATGAACTCGTTGATCTGGTCTTTCTGCCTGGCAACGTCGAACTCGCCGGCCGTGAC
The DNA here is from genome assembly GCA_035528515.1 of Acidobacteriota bacterium. Lineage (GTDB taxonomy): Bacteria > Zixibacteria > MSB-5A5 > WJJR01 > WJJR01 > DATKYL01. The sequence goes on from DATKYL010000501.1 coordinate 5,246, forward strand.
CAGCAATTCGTACCCCGCGGCCTCGCCGCTTTCATTAAGACCGGCTTCGAGATCCTGGTAGAACGGGTGGGTGCGTGTCAGAAGCGTCACCCCGATCGTCAGTTGGCGGGACTTCTCGGTTCGGGCTCCACTCTGTTCAGTCCGCTTATCGCCCCCGCCGCACGAGCCCAGTAGAACCAAACCTGCGGTAATGACCGCACTTCGCGAGAGAAATCTCTTGAGCACCTGTGACCTCCTTGTGGTGCAGTCGTCCAGGGGGCAAGTGCCCTGATCGTCCGCCCGGACAGGTTGGCAAGCTAAGTCAATCGTGGGGTGCGAACAAGGGGGGTGAGACACGGCTCCGCTCGCCGTAGTCAGAGGCGAAGATTGAGGTTCCATGTCCTTCGATGACCCAGCCACCAATAGGCTTTCATTCGCGTACATCTTGAGGTACGCCAGATCTCGGGTCACCTGATTCCAGAGCACTGGGTCTGAGTAAGGCACAAAGGAGGCAAGCGGGTGGCTGCGCCCTCAATGCTCGCCCCCGGCTACGAAGGCGACCCCAGTTCCCGATCTGGAAAAGTCCCGCACTTGTCGCGCGTTACAGGACACAAACAGCGCAGGGACTGCTACTGGGAGCACTCGGGTTGTGGGGATGAATTCCGAAGACGGCTCAGTATGGCTCCCCGAATTAGCCATCGGCAGGGCTGCGGTCACGGCCTGTCCCCGTCACCGCTCCGCCTGATCCCGCCTAATTGACTGGTGCACAGCGTATTGCCGCGAGTGCGCGATCTGTTTCGTGACTTCCTGCTCCTGTCGCAAGATGCGAGATGATCACATCTCTATATCATGATGTATTGACAACGGCTGTCCCGCCTCTGTAGATTAGCTATTCGCATTGGGGAGGGGTCAACGCTGTCCCGGCCACGACTTCCCCGTTATCCTCGTGCTCGCAACTTCGTAGTACATACCCGCCCGGCACCAGGGTTAACCCAATGCTTGTCTACGTGTGGTTAACCGCCGGCATGTAGCCGACCCCAACTCTCAAGAAGGACATCACCGATGTCTACCAGAGTCGCAGTAGCCCGCGTGGCCTCGTTGGTCACCTGCGTCCTGCCGCTGCTGTTCCTGCTGGCCGTGTGTGCCGGTGCGGACGCAGCCGCAACGCGCGTCGTTGAATATCCCCTGGCGGTCGACGGCGATTACGCCGTCGTCGGCGCCCCTTGGCAGGACGACTTCCAGGGAGCCGCCTACATCCTCAAACGCAGTGGAGACCGCTGGGGTGAACCCCTGCTGCTCTCACCGCCCGACCTCGGTCGCTTCGACCACTTCGGCGCTTCCGTCTCGATCAGCGGCGATTACGCCGTTGTCAGCGCCCCGTGGCAGGATCTCTTCCGCGGTGCCGCTTATGTCTTCAAACGCGACGGCGACGAGTGGGTTTTCGTACAGAAGCTCACCGGCATTGACGACCGGCCCGATAACCAGTTCGGACGCACCGTCCTCATCGAGGGCGACAACATCGCAATCGGCTCCGTCGCGGCAGGTTCACGGGAGACGGGGACGCTCGGTGTGTATCAATTCAGTCGTATCGGCGACGAGTGGGTACAGCGAGAGGTGGATATAGACCCGGCGATGGCGAGCCGGCTGCGGAATCCGGATGGTTTTGGTATCGCAGCGGTTGCCGACCGCGACGGGCGCACTCTGACCGAACATCTGGACAGAGAAATCGGCCCGCCGCCGATCCTCCCCGCCGCCGACACGCAGCCGCCCGAATGGGTGAACGCCACCGATTCGGTGTTCGAAAACCGCGTCGAGATCGCGTGGTCGAGTGTCGGCGAAGATGCCATCATCTACGGAATCCTGCGCGACGGCAGACTGATCTCTCTCGCCTCCAGTGATGACTCGCTCTACATAGACGAGAGAGGCGATCCCGGAGTGGTGTACCAGTACTGTTTGATCATCGTTGACGATGTCAATGAACCGCCGGTCATGTTTCCGATTGGCACGCAATCGGTGACGGAGGGTCAGAGTCTGAATCTCGTTGTTTCGGCCTGGGACCCGGATGGGGACAGCCTCATACTGAGTGCAGAAGGCGTTCCGCTCAATGCCACGTTCACTGATACCTGGAACAATAGGGGCATTTTCGAATTCAACCCTGATCTTGCGCAGTCAGGGACCTACGTGGTTACTTTCATCGCTTCCGACGGTGCTTTTGCCGACACCGGATTCGTGGAGATCTTCGTGTACGACGGCGGCAGCCAATCCGCGGGGTTGAGCCAAATCGCGCCGGAGCAGGGAGACAAGGATCAAAGTCTGGACTTCGCGCTGTCCGCGGTCGCAGGCATTCCCTGCGACGAGGGTAGCCGCATCATCTTCCCGCCGGCGGGTGTCTCGGCCTCCGACGGCCTCTTCGACAAGTTCGTGCGCGTGAGATGGACCGACATGTCCGCGATTGAATCCGCGTACATCATCAGGAGGGACGGCGCTGAGATCGACACCGTCGAGGCCACCGCGGCAAGTGTCTTCGATGACATCACCGCTGTACCGGAGGTCGTGTACGGCTACGAGATCATTGCCATCGACACTGCGGGCAACCGGGCGCGGCCGATCGGTGACGACGGTTTCCGGGGCCTGATCATGCCGCCCCTCGCGGTGTCGGCCTCCGACGGTGAGTTCCCCGATCATGTGATGATCACCTGGACCGATCAGGCGAACAACGAGGTGGGGTACATCATCAACCGGGACGGCGTTGTGCTGGACTCGACCGCCGCCAACGCCTCGTCCTACAAGGACTTCGCCGCGGTCGGCGGCGTCGCACACGACTACTGCGTCCGGACCTACGGTTTGGGGGATACTGTCTCGATCGAGGTGTGTGATAAAGGCGGGGTCAACATTCTCCCCGTGCCCAAGAATGTCAACGCCACCGATTCCAAGTACGACGATCGTGTCGAGATCACCTGGGGCGATGCCTCCGACTTAGAGGACGGATATGAAATTCGCCGTGACGGCACGGTGATCGACTCCGTCGGCGCTAATGTAGGGTCTTACACAGATGAGGAGGCCACCCCCGGCGTCACGCACAGCTACTGCATAATCGCCTACAGCGATGGGGGTGGGCGATCGGCGGGAGTCTGCGACGACGGCACGCAGAGCGTCGTTTTGGCGCCATACGATGTGGCGGCGTCTGACGGCGTGAAGGAAAACCGGACGGAGATCACCTGGGAGAGCAGTTCCACGACCGCCGTGCTGTTCAAGATCTTCCGCGACGACACCTTCATCAAATCTGTGGGCGCAAACACGCATTCGCACGACGACTACGGCGGCACCGCCGGGCAGGTGTACGATTACAGTGTCGTCGCCGTGACCGCCATGGGCGACGAGTCGGCGGCCGCAGCCGACAGCGGCTACCGGGAGCTGCGCGTCCCCGGCGCGGTCGCGGCCTCGGATGAGGAGTACGAGGAAAAGATCGTCGTCACCTGGGCCGACAACTCCGCCTACGAAGACGGTTACATCATCTCTCGCCAGGATTCGGCAACGGCTGTCGTTGACTCAGTCTGGACGCTCGGCCCGAACAGGACGTCCTATACCGACTACACCGCCGTGCCCGGTGTCACCTATCGCTACGACATTGTCGCCTTCGACACCAAGGGAGAGGCGCAGGGTGAGTCGGAATCCGCCGGTGACGAGGGCCGGCGCATTCTTCTGCCGCCGACCAACGTGCAGGCGACCGACGGCAAGTACGAGACCAAAGTTGAGATCATCTGGGACGACAATTCGACTGCCGAGGACGGCTATCGCATCTACCGGGACGGTGCGCTCATCGACTCAGTTCCTGACAACTTCACCTCTTATGTCGACACGTCGCCGCTGTTCGGCGAAACCTGTGAATATAGTGTCGCCGCTTACGACGGTTTGACGTCCGGCGAGTCGGAATGGGGTTCCGATTCGGGCTCGACAGTAATTCTGCCGCCGGCCTCGTTCAACGCCTCGGATGTGTATCTGCACCGAATTGAAGTCGAGCTAACATGGGTTGATGTATCGCAGGTGGAAGCGGGCTACGAGATATTCCGTGATGGTGCCCCGATCGACACGACGGGTGCCAATGCTACCGCCTACACTGACGTTCCTGATCCGTGCGAGCCCCCTCTTCACGAATACTGCATCCGCGCCATCCGAGGTAATATCGCTTCCGAAACAGTGTGTGACGACGGCGTACGCGGGGTTGGACCGATCAACATGCTTCTGGCGAATGACCGGGATGACGGGGATGGCTACGGACTCTCCGTGGCGGTCGACGGAGATTGGGCAATCGTCGGTGCTACTTATGACGACGAGAATGGCACCGATACCGGTGCAGCATATATCTACAAGAAACGCGATGACGATACTTGGTGCTATTTCACCAAGCTGATGTCAGATCTAGGTCCTGGCGCCGCCGCCGACCGGTTCGGTTGTGCGGTTGGGATCAGCAGTACCTTCAGAGGTGATTTCGCGATTGTCGGGGCCTGGGGCGACAACGAAAGGGGCGGGAACGCAGGGGCGGCCTACATATTCGAGCGCAGCGGTGATTCTTGGGAACGCGCGGCACGACTCGTCCCGGCCGATCTCAACCCGGACGACCGCTTTGGCAGCTCAGTGGGCATCGCCTTCGAGCGAGCGGTTGTCGGCGCTCCTCTCCACGACGGTACTGCTGCAGACGGGGGCGCTGCGTATGCATACGCGCGCGTAGCGGGAGTATGGGGGTATGAAACGAAACTTCAGGACTTTTCCACCCCAGCTGCCAGCGATCATTTCGGAACTTCTGTCGCGATCACCGGCAATCAGCCCGGAGCTGCTGAGTTTCCGGATACATCTACTTACCTCATTGTTGGGGTGCCGGGCAAAGATACTCCGGGAGGCACAGATATCGGTATTGCCTGCAGATTCCGGAATTGGCGGGATAAGTCACCCGGGAGTTGGAACTCTCTGGGGGTGCTGTCCGCGGCCGACGGCGCAGCATATGATCTATTGGGGTCGTCGGTAGCAGCCTATGGCTATCAGACTGTAATTGGTGCGCCCGGTGATGACGACAACGGCCCATCGTCAGGCTCGGTATATCTATTTGGATATCTGGAGGGGAAACTCACGGCGCCTGATGGGTATGATGGAGACGAATTCGGCCGATCGGTGGCAATCAAGAGCTTCGACGACTTGCTTGTCGGTGCCCCTTACGATGATGACAACGGACTCGAATCAGGTTCAGCCTACTTGTTTGAGTATGACGGCTCTGATAATTGGACGCCGAGACCAAAGCTTCTGCCGGACGGGGGTGCCGCCGGTGACAGATTCGGGCATTGTGTTTCTGTCGACGACGCCATGACCTGCTTCGTTGGAGCTCCATATCGCGATTCATCGGAAGGTGCCGTGTATGTATTCCAGACGGAATCAGATCCTCCTACAGAGCCAGAGCTTCCACAGACAATCGTCTTCGCCTCCGACGGCACCTTCACCACGCGTGTCCGTGTCACTTGGGAGGACACATACACCGGAGAGGACGGCTTCTATGTGTATCGCAACGCTGAACTGATTGACAGCACCGCGGCGAACATGGAATCATACGATGACACCGAAGCTCAGCCCGGACGCACGTATGAGTATTGCGTCGCGCCCTACAGCGGCGGTGTTGAGCTGGCACACGGCTGCGACTTCGGCTGGCGACCGCCGAACGGCAACATTACCGGACAAATCTCGACCCTCATGGGAGCCGGTGTTGA